>JAJKIP010000152.1 GCA_021154405.1 Segetibacter sp.
CGGGTAATGGAGAGTGAAATGGCAGATGAGAAATGGAGGCAATCATAAAGACAGGAAATTGGCATGTTTTTTTGACTACCAGTGATATGTTAAAGAAGCTGAATAAAAAAGCAACACTCATTACTGGTATTATTGCCGGCGTCCTCTTTTGTATTCCAGCATTTATATATATACGTTCTGCCAATTATGAGAATACATGGATGCTCTACATGGGGAGTTTTTTGTTCATGATTGCCGTTTGGATACACACCATGATTGAAAGTAAAAGAAGGGATGATAATGAGAGTACTGTGGCCCTGATGTTCGCTTCTCATATGGGCACAATGGTGGGTATAGTGGTTTCGTGTATTCTTTGTTTTCTGCTACTTAGCCTGTTTGTGCCAGGATATCTAAGTTCAAGTCATCCCAAAACGCTGGTAGAAGAACCTGCAAACATTATTCATGATAAGACAGATGGTCTGAGTTTTAATGTGTTTATGGCTGCTACAGTAATTAATTTTTCAGTAGGCTCATTTACCGCAATAGTTTTACCATTCATGCTTAAAAAGAATCAGACGAGGGATCCAAGAGTCCCTACTCCATTACATAACAGAGGAAGTAAATAATCCTTTAAACCCGCAAATGAAGAAAACAAAAAAAATCGAAAGGGGGATTGGTTCTCCAGGAGATAAACTCCCGGGAAATCCTCCTCCAGCCAAAAAGAAGTTATACTCCGAAAAGCCCGAGAAATATCTGCGGGAAGGAGGAAAGATTGAAGATTATCCGAACGGGGATATTAAATACAGAAAGAAATAATTAAAGGTTGCCGCAAAGCGGCAACCTTTTTATCTTAATCGATTCAACTCAGTAATTAAAAAGAGAATGCTCATCCTGAAGTAGGCAACTTTTTTCTTAAACGTGAAACCTGAAAGTAAGTTCAAAACAAAGAGTAAAAATAAGACGGCCTCAAATTTTCGACTTTACATTTCAAACTTACTTTCGGGTTACCCGGATAAATATTTTGTGTGAGCAAATATTTGAAGAATTCGATAGCCAGACTATCACGTAAAAGGGTGATTTCTGGAGATTGACATAAATGCAACTGTTTTTGATTTAAAAATATTGCGACCGCCACACACAACTTCCATTAGCGCGTAGATACCTTTTATTGGTTTGTATGGTACTATTATACTATTGTTTCCCCTCTCCCGATTTTTATTTTTGGTGCTGCAATTACAAACCCATGTTGAAATTCCTAAAGTGGACAGGCATTGTTTTGTCTGTAATTATTATCGGCCTCTACATTTATATCATCGCCAACCAGCATCGAACATTTACTGCTCCTTACCCACAGATTAAGGCGGTAACTGATAGCGCTGTTATTGCCAGGGGAAAGCATCTTGTTTTCGGCCCGGCACATTGTGTCAATTGTCATGCATCTCCAGAAATGGCGGAGAGAGTATTAAAAGGTGAATTAGTGCCGCTCGCTGGTGGGAATATATTTGATATTCCCATTGGCAAAATATATTCAAAGAATCTTACACCCGACGAAACCGGCATTGGCCAAAAATCAGATGCGGAAATTGCCCGGGCTTTGCGATATGGAGTTTCTTCCAAAGGAAGAGCCCTCTTTGATTTTATGCCCTTTCATAATACCAGTGATGAGGACCTGGTAGCCATAATTTCCTATTTGCGTCAACAACCTGCAGTAAGGAATGTAGTTCCGGAAAATAATTTAAATCTATTGGGACAGGCAGTGAATGCTTTTCTGTTAAAACCGGTAGGCCCAGCTGGTATTGTTCCGACTACAGTGCAACAGGATACAAGCGCAAATTATGGACAATACCTTGCCAATAGTGTAGCCAATTGCAGAGGTTGTCATACTAACAGGGATTTGATGACAGGAGCTTTTACGGGAGAGGATTATTCAGGAGGACTCGTTTTTGAAGAACCAGCTGATAGTGGGACCTATGTGCTTACTACTCCCAATCTCACTCCAGATGCTACAGGCCGTTTGAAAGGCTGGACGAGGCAGCAATTTATTGATCGGTTCCGGAAGGGAACTCTAATTAAGCAAACTCATATGCCCTGGGGCCCTTTCAGTCGCATGAGCGATGACGAGTTAAAAGCGATCTATGAATTCCTGCAGACGGTAAAACCTGTCCATAATGAAATAAAAGAAACTTTTGTGTTTAAGAAGAAGAAATGAGTAATGGTTTGTTTGAGGTTTTTGACTGGTGGATTTAGGTGATAGCGAAAGAGGGCAGTACGCCCTCTTTTCGTTGCGATACGTCACAAAAAAAACTAACACTTATACTACGCCGTTTTTATTTCTTAATAAAGATTCCCCTCATTCCATCCATAGTTAAGATATAAGTGCCTGGCGGCAGATGCCGGATATCAAGCTCGGTCTTCCCACCCCCCTTTAACAAAACGGGTAATTGCCATGTGGTTCCATCAACCCCTGTACAGGAAACCAGTGAACTATATACCGGGTGATTAATAAAGATCTCATTAGTTGAAGGATTGGGATATATGAAGAATTTGCGCGCAACCCATCTCACTACTACAATTTTTGAATAGTCTGTTGAACCATCTCCAGATATCAGCTCTATGCGATAATACGCCTGCTCATCCCGGCAATCTGTATCTATATAGTTGATCAATTGTTCTTTTCCTGTTTCACCAGACTTATATTTTTTTATTGTCTGCCAATCTTTATCGCCGGATTTTCGCTGAATATTTACCTGTCCATTATTTTCATCTCCCACATAGGCCCATTCAATACTTGCGTTATGATCTTCGCCTGTTTCTGCCGTAAAATGGGTAATGCTTAGTGGAAGAACAATATTGAAATAAACGGTCATGCGTACATGATCAATAAGGGCGCTGGGAAATAACGATATGAGTCCATTTATTTCAGCAGAGAAGGCAATGCCGAAATTGGCTGCATTAATTTCATTCTTCGACCAGGTAGTTCCCCAAAGATCCGTAGCCCCTCCGTAAGTGTAATAGGTCTGGGTTGAAGTCCACTTTGTGGATTTTGCATAATCGCTACCTGTGGGGGAGCCGGCCTTGACAAGTCTTACCGAATTGTCTTTGACGTTGGCTAATATATTTATGCCGGTAGCGCTTTTTTCAACTTCTACTACGATTCCACATATACTCGTACTTCCAGGAATCGTAAATCCAAATCCGGTGGACTTAAGGTATTGGGTGCTTGCTGCAAAAAGCGAAGCCGTTGCAGAGGCGTCCGCGAAATTACCATCATGCAAACCTGCATTGGATGGTGAAGTGAATGCAATGGAACCAACGCTATTGTCATTGGCGAAGCTGATTCCATTCTTTGCGCCGCTATTGCTACACTGGCAATAAGCTGCTTCAGGGAAATAAAGAATAAGGCCAATAACAATGGCAAAGAGTGATCTTTTCATCGATAAGGATTTTGGACAGGGACAATAACTGGTTGCCTGCAAAAGCAATCAGGTATTTACCATATCCTGGTAAATCTTAGAGAAACTTTTTAACGGTGTTTTTTTTCAGGTAGCCGGGAGAAAACTCGTAATATTTCTTAAATATGGTAATGAAGTTGCTGACCTTATCGTAGCCTAATCTATAGGCCACTTCTTTCACAGTCATTGGATTTTCATCCAGCATTTCACGGGCACGCTCCATTTTCTTTTTGAGATAATACTCATAGATATTTGATCCACACATTAACTTGAAATTTCGCTTAAGCGTGGATTCGCTCAGGGCAAGTTGTTTAGCTATGGCGTTGATTGACGGAAGGTTTTTATCAAGATGATCATCCATTATTTTTTCGAGCTCAATGATCTTTTCGCCCATTACAAGGTCATTTTTATAAGCAGCATCATCTCTTTTGCCAATTCCATTGAATATGTCAGACAATAGCATCATCGTTTTGGTAGATACATAGGCGGGGTCGGGATGAGCTGAATTTAAATGCTCATAGATACCAAGCAGGGAGTGGTGTGAATTCAATGAAGCTTTCTCTGTAAGCAGGGAAGGCGTTTTATTCATTAATATGGTAAAATAAGAGTAGGCTGACAGATTGTTGGAAGCATATACATTCAACAGCCAGTTCTTTAAAACATATATTTCGAGTACTCTTACGGATGCATTCGGGCAAATGGAATAACGGAATTTACTGTCTCCGGATACCATGATGATATTTTTTAACACCTCGTCCCTGCCGGAAAAATTATCACGGTTTGAAAGCGCAAAGCTTTCATTCGTAAAAATATAAAACAGGCTAAATAGCTTTTCTCCTGAATCCTGCGTTAATCGCTCCACCGCCATTGCATGTTTCAGATATATGTTCCAGGTAGTAAAGCAAAGTCCGTAATCGGCCTGGAATTTATTGATCCTTCCTGATCCTTTTTTCTCTGGAATAATGATGGAATCTTCTTCTAATTCGCCATCAAATACGCTGGCAAGCCTGGGGAATGATTTTTCCGGGTCGGAAAACAGGTAGTTATGGATGTATGTGTTCAAAGGATAATGATTTAAGTATGGAATAAAGATATAGTGCTCATAGGCTTTCCACAATAAGGTCTAACGTATATATTTTATTTCTTTATCATTTAAATAATTAGGTAATAAGCCTTAATAATTAGTAATGATCTTTTATGGGTATTGAATGGGTTTTTTGGGGTACTATTTCAAAGTAACACACGATAGTTTTACTTCGTAATAACTGCTAAACACCAAACCGTATTTACTGCTAACCACACAGGGTTTTTCTTAAGAGTTATCCTTCACCAGTTTATCTGATGCCTGGTGTAAAAAATACAGTTTATCGTCCTATCCATTTGACTAGCCAATATTTGAACCGTAACCTTTAATTCCCTCATATGAAGACTAAATCTACACTGCTTTTCTTCTCATTTCTGTTTACCATTATAATGGCCGACGCGCAAAGTACCGGGATAGCTAAAACCGGTCTTCCGGATGCTACTCAGGATCCCTGGTATGGGGATGCGTCGGCTTTTATAACCAAAATGGAATATGATTTTTATCCTTCCAATAATCAATACAGGACAACCAATGCTAGTAACGGGCTTGGTTTTATTATCAATGAAAATGGGTTTACTGCGTTTAATTTAGAAGATCAAAATCACCAGGGCAGCTGGAAGGTAAGATTTCTGCTAACTGGTATTGGTCGTTCTGAAGCCAGTCTTGCTTTTCCTAATGGAAAATTCAGGAAGGAAGAAAATTTTCTCTTACATGATTATGATTTCGGCAGAGTTGAATATACCAATACGGAAAAGGGCATGCGTCAGAATTTTATCATTGCCAATAAACCAGGTGGGGTAGGAAATCTTCGCGTTGAAATGAACCTGGAGTCTGCGCTTTCCAGAAATCTGGTCAATGGCAATAAACTGGTATTTTATAGTTCAGGTAATAACGAGGCCATCCGCCTCAATTATGATGATCTGAATGTGTGGGATGCTGATAACAGAACTCTCCATGCACATATGGAGCTGAGTCAGAATGGCAACAATTTCTCCATTGTGGTAGAGGATAAAAACGCCGTTTATCCGATAACCATCGATCCATTGAATACTTCGCCAGAGTGGACTACATCTGCAAATGGAATTCTGCCGGGACTGTTGAACAATTTATCATTACAGGTTACCACATTATATGGCTA
>JAJKIP010000153.1 GCA_021154405.1 Segetibacter sp.
GACTCAGGTATATTTTCTAAGGCAAGAATAAGGGGTAAAAAAGAGACCAGGCGGGCTTTTGCCCGCCTGGTCTCTTTTTTACCCCTTCCTGTGCTCGTATTGGTATATATGTAGCCAGAGCACAACGAAAGAAGTTGATTAGAATCAATAGAATAATAACGCTAAGGCTTAAATTTTAAAATAGTGAGGCAAAGTATCCCCATAGCCTACGAGTAACCCAAGAATTTCTGTTTGGCACATCTTTGCACAGATTTTGCTTAAAAAAATCAGGATAAACCCTGATATTTTGATACAAAATCTCAAAAAAGCCAGTCTTACAGACCTCCTGGATATGTTAAGCGCCTATACGTCTGTATATATGAAAATGCTCATGCGGGGAGCTACCAAAGAGCAATTTTACAAATGCAAAAGGGAAATAATCCAGATACAAAAGGAGCTAGAGGCCCGCAAAACCCTTCCAGATACAACCAACAATAACGTCACCGGAACAGATATTCCCTATACTCAGGATTACACAAATTAAAACTCAAGCAATTTAGATGGATTTACTTCTAATCCTTTCGCCAATTCTATAATAGTACTGAGTGAGATATTAAACCGGCCCTGTTCAATCTTGGATATTCTGGAAGCCTCTAACGAGCAACCTGCTTCCACGTCTGCCAATGTCATGCCCTTAGCTGTTCTTACTTTCTGTAAGTGTTTACCGAATTTCTTCTTTAAGGAGTTTATTTCCTGTTCTGTCATCCCGTTAAGTTGCGGGATTTCCTAAAATATCTTAGGGTCATACATGACCCTAAGCCAAGAATATCCAATATATTTACTTCCATGACCGAACAGGAAAAAATAGAACGCTTTGACCAAATAAAAGACCTGCTAGATCAGCTAGACCCCGCAACTCAAAGGTTAATAGTCTGGTCGCATTTAAAGTACCTTTTGGCTCTGGATAAGCAGGGAATAGGCTGGCTATTAGAGAAAGTGGGTGAACTAATAGATTCAGAAGAGAAGAGCCTTTTAAGCCCATTGCAATAGAATGCCCCAGGACAATAGATATACCGTAGTAAGGATTTTAATAGAAAACGGCCACATCAAAACCTTCAAACAGATTTTTGATTACATCCCCATAAGCGTGGTGGCCATTGATTACGGAAGCAATTATGTCCGATTTAAAAGGTCAATAAGCCGCCCCAATTCATTTAAGCTACGGGACATAAATATTCTCGCCTCCCTATTTGAGGTAGATTTCATGAAAATGATTGAGCTGATCTTAAACCAGCACAAAAGTGTTTGATTATAGGTGATTAAACTACTTGGAGAACTCCTAAAAGAAACATAGGACAAACTACTAAGCCAACTTCAGTAGCAAATAAACTTCCGTTTTAAATGTATTTCAGGAAAAGCGCTTATTACAATACCACTTGTGTGCCTTTGATTATCTACCCTCTTTATACAACTAATATTTCACTGGATAAATAATAGACTTAAGCTATTAAATGTAGCAAGAGGGGATAACGTCTGATTTCAGGATATAGACGCCGTGTATATATTTATGGGGGTTGGTATGGTACTTTTATAAATATTTTTTTGGGGGTTATAAAAATCAGTACCTTCGACATGCTAATAATATTTAAAATGGCAGATGTATTAAAAGAATTACGAGCGAAAGAAAAAGAATTAGAGATTGCGCTGTCAGAAAACTCAGTGTTTAAGAATCTTGAAGCAATTAGATCAACTATTGCTCTTTTTCAAAATGGAAGCTCTGAAAACGGCCACCAGACTGAGTTTCAGCCTTCCGTAGTTCCTAAAGAGTATAATGATGGTCTGAGTTGGAGAGAGAAAATTCTTGTTGCATTAAACACTCTTAAGTTGGCCGCTCCTGTTCATGTAGTAGCGGAATTGAAAAGATTAGGGGAAACTAAAGATGATGATTTTCTCCAAAAAAGAGTGAGTGTAATGCTATCCTACATGAAAAGAAAAAAGATTGTGGGATCTAAAACAGTGGGTGGAAAGACAAAGTACTTTATAAAATAAAAGCCTCGACACTTTCTGACGGCGACGAGGTCTTTTATTAGTAAAGTCAAATGGAGGTCGGTGACTGTTGGTTACTGATGAACTTAGCCAACAAGGTGGGGATCAACCCTGCCTCTCCATTTCTTTTGTCCCAAACAAAATTACCATTCTAGTTGGGATAGACAAATTTTTTACGCAACATTAAGTGAATTAATCCCTTATATATGTCTGATGAACGACCAAAGCGTCCTAGAATTCCTTTCAAAGCTGCTATGATGGCAAAACCTATTATTGCCGACGAGTTGGAATTCACAAAGAATATGTGTTCGCCAAATGCAAGGAAAATAAAAACCCAAGTTCAGGAAACGATTGCTGCGATTTGGTTTGACAAGCACTATCATGATAGATCACAACATGGAGATGAAAATGGCAAAAGAGATGGGATTGATCCTGTCATAGTGGAGAAGTTAGTTATTAAGGCGATTCCGCATCTTTTGTTGTTTAGTTCAATTGTGCCTGGATTTGTTTTTCTCAATCATTCAAGTGGTATAGGAACCCCATCTACAACTCCTGTAAGAATAGTTCTAAAGGAACGAACCAGCAGTGATGTATTAAATGTCGTTATCGAAGCGCATTATATAGATATTACAGAATTCGAAATTACAGTTAAAACAGCAATGTGCGTTGCTGATTTCAGACTAAGCGATGGTCAATATCTTATTGATTTTGAGGGAGATACGGTGGCGGTAAGTAAGAGGCAGAGGGGGATTGTCATGGAAATACTCGCTTTATAATTAATATTTAATAAAATATTTTATTACCTTTACAGTCAGATAGGACAAATCTCTGAACAGTCGCAAGACAGGACTTTTGTCTGAACAATCTTGAAAAGCCGCAGCAATGCGGCTTTTTCTTTTAGCCTAATTTTGGGGAATGAAAAACAAAAAAAGGACAATGACACCAATGGATAAACTTACTCAAGGATATGAGAAGTTTATTAAGGGCAAGGATTTTAAAGAGAATGGCAAAGAACTGTTCAACAAGGCTATCAAAAAAGCCACGAAGCCTAAGCAACGTGGCTCAAAATAATATTGAACATTTCATCCTGCCTCTCCCTATTCATATATCTAAAGGCAACTTCATCAGCATATATCTGTAAATACTTCGCATCGCAGTGGATATGCGTCCCTTTAATCGTCCTCTTTAGCTGACTCCAAAATCCCTCAATATTATTATTATGCCACTCCCCTCTTTTATATTCCCCAATGAGGTGGTTAATTACTTCGTGTTTAAAGAACTCAATGTCTAATCCTTCATAGCCTGAATGACCATCAGTTATTAATGTCGCATCCTTAGATACATTATCCCTAACTCTTTCCTTAAATGTTTTACCATGATGCATTACTTCAGTTATAACTTGCCCATGTCTTGAAAGAAAACCCATGATGCCTGTTTTATTATCTATCAGGTTGCCATGCTCATCATACATTTGGGCTCGTTTGCTTTTAGTCATATTGACTATTTTCATACCGAAATAACACTCATCAGTTTCCACAACACCAGTTAATTTATCTGGCTTCTTATTTCCCATTAGCTTCTTAATCTGGTGAGCCATGCGTAATGCAGTCTTATAGCAAATATTCAATTGTCTTTCCAGCTCTTTAGCGGCAACTCCATTCCTGGTCGTAGTCTGCAAATAGATTGCATAAAACCAATGTGTGAGGGGAGTTGTAGACTTTTCAAATATAGTTGCAGCCATTGGGTATATCTGGAATGAACAGCAAGGGCATTGATAAGATTTTTTATTCTTAACTCTTGTGAATGGCTTATCACTGTCACATTTGGGACAAACCAGATTAGTATACCTAACTGTGAATAGCTTATGTAAACAGGCATCATTATCGGGATAATCCTTTCTGAATTGATCTATCGTGTATCTCTTGTTCATAGTTTAATACTTTCAACTAGTTAGGGCAAAAAAATAGAGTTATTTACGTCTGTTAATTACAGGGATAGCGGGGAATCGTTGGACATCCACAAACTTTACTCCATCAATCATTACTAATTCCATCTTTCCTTCTTTTACTAGCTTATAGATATACGATGGCGTGACATCATGCCCAAGAGCATAGTTTTTGACTGTCTTTAACCATTTAATCCCTGCTTGCATAACACAAATATAAGAGTTTTTATTGATAGTTCACAACTTTCAACTAGTGTATTTGATGAATCTGTGCATCCTTTTTTGGGGAAAATCTGTCTTTCTTACGTCAAAATAGTACGTGCTCCTTTTACGAAATATGATTAAAGAGGGTTACTTTGTCGAAAATTCAGGGAAAAGAGGTTAACTTAACAATTGATATTCAATTTGGCCTTACCTTTGCGCCCGTTTAAGCATCCATATTCTGCGATCTACCACAACATTTTGGCTCAAAACACGTTATAACAGTACCTCAAATTTAAAACAATGTCAATGCAACTCACAGCTTACATCAAGTCCTTTGGCAATGCAGGTTTTATAGCTGGGGTGAATGAATGGAAAGGCATGATCGAGCAGGCTAATTCCCCCCAGGGTGCCTTGGAAAAATTAATCTTGGCCTTGCAAATTAAGACTGCATTTGAGAAAAAGATACCAGTAGAAAGTGTCAAAGTAACAATTGCAAGTCAAGCAAACTCTGAATATAATCCTGATTCAATCCCTCAAAAAGAGTTAAATTTAGTGCTTCAATCTTGAAGCAATGACTGTCCCAGTTTTATCTCAAGAACAATTTTTAGAGTTCTTAAAAAGTAATGGTTGTAAAATCGTTTCCGATGAGTATTGGAATGATTACGATACCCTTGTTATAGAAAAGGATGGAATCAATTTTACTCTTAAATTAGAGGACAAATATTTTTATCCTATTGTTGTTGCCAAGTGTAGAGATTTAGGAATTGATGCGCCTAAAGATCATTTACATTCATTTTACCAGCATTTTACACCTAATGAGCCGTGTTATTGCAATGGATTGAAGCCCTTCAATGAGTGTCACGGCAAAGTTCATTAGCTTTTATTCGTATATCAATTCATCCTCTTTATACAAATCATCAAATCCTTCAGGCTTATATTCATCCAATAATCTGCCATTCTCAACCCAATTGGCTCTAGCCCATAATACTCCCCTATATGAATATTTGATCCTTACCATTAATAAGACTTTAGACCTATTTAGACCTCTTATTGTTTCCCGAATAGGATAAGGGCTATTTGTCAATTTATAATATTCATGCTGTAAATCCTTCAATGATGAAGCCTTACCCACAATATCAAATACCTTAATGACTAATACTTTTATATCCTTTGTATTAGCCAGGAATTTGACAGGAGTATTTTGTTGAGGCTTGGAAATTGCCAATTGCTTGACTGGCCCGTCCAGCCCATCATTGGTATTGTCCAGCTTTCTAACCCTCCCAATAATCCTATCAATCTGCATTATCTTCTCATGCAGTTCATCCCGTTCTCTTTGCAGGGCATTTAATATCACATCCTTGTCTGTTGCCATGATACAAAGTTGACAACTATCAACTAAATATCCTAATCTCTTAGGGGATTGGAGGGGCGATTTGTGGCCTGACTACACATACAC
>JAJKIP010000154.1 GCA_021154405.1 Segetibacter sp.
ATTGGCCATGCTCTAACCAAACTTCCTCCCTACGATCATTTTTCCAAACCACAACATGGAAATGGCGTTTGGGCGCCTTCTATCCGCTACCATAATGGTGAATTTTATATTTACTATCCTGATCCCGATTTCGGTATTTATCTCGTGAAATCAAAGAATGCTGCAGGTCCATGGAGTGAACCCATCCTTGTGCAAGGAGGCAAAGGATTGATAGACCCATGCCCGCTTTGGGATGATGATGGAAATGTATACCTGGTGCATGCCTTTGCCGGAAGCAGGGCAGGCATCAAAAGTATTATTGTAGTAAAGAGGATGAATAAAGAAGGCACGCGTACAACTGATGATGGAGTAATGGTGTATGATGGTCATGCCACAGATCCCACTATTGAAGGCCCCAAGTTTTATAAACGCAATGGGTATTACTACATATTTGCACCAGCAGGTGGTGTTCCCACTGGATGGCAATTGGTTTTAAGAAGTAGATCCGTTTACGGTCCTTATGAAAGAAATGTAGTAATGGATCAGGGCACCTCGCCAACCAATGGGCCACACCAGGGCGCATGGGTAACTACGCCGGGAGGAGAAAACTGGTTCCTGCATTTCCAGGACAGAGAAGCTTATGGAAGAATTGTTCATTTGCAACCGATGAAATGGGTGAATGACTGGCCAGTGATCGGTGTCGATAAAGATGGTGATGGGAAAGGAGAGCCGGTATTGATTTATAAGAAACCGAATGTGGGTAAGACCTGGCCAATACAGACCCCGCAGGAATCAGATGAATTCAATGGTACGAAACCAGGATTACAATGGCAATGGATGGCCAATCCCAAATCAACCTGGGCATTTGTATATGACGGTAATCTTCGTTTGTTCTCTGATAAATGGCCGGACAGTGCAAAGAATCTCTGGTATTCACCCAATGTATTGCTTCAAAAATTCCCTGCGGAAAATTTTACCGCTACCACTAAACTGGTGTTTCATCCCAATACCCGTCTGGAAAATGAAAAAGCAGGTTTAACAGTAATGGGATTCAGCTATGCCAGTCTTGGATTGGAAAGTAAAAAGGATGGCATTTACCTTGTATATACAGATGGCAGGGATGCAGATAAGGGGAATGCAGAAAAAGAGAGTAGTCTTCAAAAAATAAATGGCAATACTATTTATTTGAGAGTTAAGGTAAGTGCGGGAGCGAAATGCCAGTTTAGTTATAGTTTTGACGGCATACAGTTTACCGATGCACTCACCCTGTTCCAGGCCGAACCGGGAAGATGGAAAGGCGCAAAGCTGGGATTGTTCTGTACAAGGGAGGTGATCACCAATGATTCAGGTTACGGAGATTTTGACTGGTTCAGGATAGAGAAGTAAGATCGATTCTAAAAAAGCAAAATACAAGGCGATGAAAAAATTACTAGTGATTGTGGCATTATTTTCCTTGGCAACTATAGCTTCAGCGCAAAGCAAAAAAGAAAACCAGGTAGCCAGGGCAGTTCAGGATCTCAAAAAAGCAATGATAGATGGAGACAGTGTAAGGCTCATGAAATTGAGTGCTGAGCGGCTGACTTATGGTCATTCCTCAGGAACAATAGAAGACCAGCAGACATTTGTTCATAATATAGCGAGCGGCAATTCAGATTTTGTGACCATTGATCTTTCTGAACAAACAATTTCGGTTAGCGGTAAAACTGCCATTGTCAGGCATACCCTGATTGCGGCAACCAACGATAAGGGGAAGGGACCGGGAACAGTAAAACTCCACATCCTGACTGTGTGGCAGAAAAGCGGCGGTAACTGGAAGCTGTTAGCAAGGCAGGCTGTAAAAATTCCATAAGCAGGTAGCTGGGAAAATGTACTTTTTGTTTGACAAACTTGTAAGGGTATATAAGAAACTCCATCCGGGTCCTTATATGCCCTTTTTGTTCGCCATGGTTCACGCGCGTTCATTCACGCGCCCCGCGAACCATCTCAGTTCCGTTTCATGGGACACGAACGGGACAGAGTGTATTTCCCTGGACATGGTTAATAGCCCAGGAACCATCTGTGTTCCATTTCCTGAGACAGGAAACAGGCAGTTTTCCCGTAACTTAATAGAGTGGTTTCCAGAGACTGAAGGTTGATATCGTTACCGGCAACGTTTGCGTAAAAAAACACTCGCAAATCAGTGATTATCAGCTAATTTATCGGTAGACTTGTGCAACTCGGACAAACGAATCATTCTTTAAAACTTGCCAATGAAACGCTTACTTCATACGGTAATAGGTTTACTGCCTCTTGTGCTGGCGGCTCAAACGGGTAAACTTCCTGTTATTCAGCAAACCCAATTCAAAAAAGACACTTTCAATATTGCAAAATATGGTGCCATTCCAGATGGCAATACTCTGAATACAAAAAGTATAACCGGAGCTATCGAAGCCTGCTCCAAAAAAGGTGGTGGAGTAGTGTTAGTGCCATCTGGACTTTGGTTGACAGGTCCCATAGTTTTAAAAAGCAATATCAACCTGCACCTGGCATCCGGTGCAACCCTCTTGTTCACTAAAGATCATAGTCAATACCCGCTGGTGAAAGCTAACTGGGAAGGTATTCCGCAAATGCGCAATCAGTCGCCCCTATCAGCAACCAATGCTGTGAATGTGGGAGTTACAGGGAGTGGCATCATTGATGGCAATGGTGATTCATGGAGAGCAGTGAAAAAAGATAAAATGACGGAAAGTCAGTGGAACAAACTGCTCTCTTCCGGAGGTGTTGCCAGCGAGGATAAAAAAAGCTGGTATCCAAGTGAAAGCTACGTGAAGGGATCCAAGATGTCAAACCCCGGTGCAATCAGTCCTGATAAGGATGAAGCATTTTACAATAGCGTCAAAGATTTCCTGCGTCCCAATCTGTTGCTCTTTACCAGCTGTAACAAAGTATTGCTGGAGGGGGTTACTTTTCAGAACTCACCTGCCTGGTGTCTGCACCCACTAATGTGTGAAAACCTTACGGTAAGAAATGTAAGGGTTAAAAATCCCTGGTATGCGCAGAATGGAGATGGTATTGATGCAGAAAGCTGTAAAAATGTATTAATCGAGAATTCGGTGTTTGATGTGGGTGATGATGCATTGTGTATGAAAAGCGGTCGCGACGCAGAAGGTCGTAAAAGAGGGATGCCAATCGAGAATGTGATCATTCGTGGCTGTACTGTATATGCGGCACATGGCGGTTTTGTGATCGGCAGTGAAATGAGCGGTGGCGCCAGGAACATATACGTGAACAACTGCACTTTTATTGGCACTGATATCGGGCTGCGTTTTAAAACAACTCGTGGCAGGGGTGGCGTGGTAGAGAATATTTTCATTAAGGATATCTATATGAAAGATATTCCCGGTGAGGCCATTTTGTTTGATATGTACTATATGGCCAAGGATCCGGTTCCGCTGGCCGGTGAAAAAAGGGAATTGCCGAAAGTGGAATTTAAAGAAGTGGATGAAACTACTCCCATTTTTAAAAACTTTCATATATCCAATATATACTGCAATGGAGCAGAGAAAGCCATATTTGTTCGGGGTTTACCAGAAATGCATGTGAAAGATGTGATACTGGAGAATATGGTGATGCAGGCAAAAAAAGGAATTGATGTGCAGGAAGCAACAGGTATTACCTTCCGCAATATCAATGTGATCTCTGATGAAACAGATCCGGTGATTGATGTTATCCATAGCGATAAGCTGGTATTTGATAACATCCGCTATAAAGATGGATCTCAATTATTATTCCGTGTTGGCGGTGACAGGAGCAATAACATTACGATTAAGAATACCGATGCATCCAAAGCAAAAGAAAAGATCGTGTATGAGCTCGGAGCCTCCGAGAAAAGCGTAAGCCTTTCCAGCAAACCAGCCCCCACACCTGGAGACCTGAATATTCCTGCATCTACCTGGGCAGAAAGAATGGTAGCAACAGCCATGAAGTTTTGGCCAGATTCCTTTTCAATGGGAGGCCGCAGGGCACGTTGGAGTTATGATCATGGAGTGATCCTGAGAGGAGTTGAAGGTCTTTGGAATAATACCGGTGAAGGAAAATATTTCAATTATATCCAGCATACCATGGACCATTATGTGCGGGAGGATGGATCCATTTATGATTATAGCGGCACTGAGCACAATATTGATTATGTAAACAACGGCAAGCTGGTTTTACTGCTATATGAAGTGACTGGTTTACCTAAGTATAAAAAAGCTGCTGATATGCTGCGTAACCAGTTGCGCACACAGCCCCGAACCCATGAAGGTGGCTTCTGGCATAAGAGTATCTATCCCTGGCAGATGTGGCTGGATGGTTTATATATGGGCGCTCCTTTCTACGCACAATACTCAAGAGTATTCCATGATGATACCGCCTTCAATGATATCACTAACCAGTTTATTTATGTTGAACGCCACACCCGTGATCCAAAAACGGGGTTACTGTATCATGCCTGGGATGAAAGTAAACAGCAGCAGTGGGCTAATAAAGAAACAGGGGTTTCACCTCATTTCTGGGGCCGGGCAATGGGCTGGTATGGAATGGCTATGGTGGATGTGCTGGACCAATACCCGGCAAAACATCCTGGCCGTGATTCCATTATCAGGATACTCAACCGGTTTGCCCAGGCTATCATAAAGGTGCAGGATGCCAAATCAGGTTTATGGTATGATATTGTGGACCTTCCGGATCGCCCCAAAAATTATAAGGAAGCATCCGCCTCTTGTATGCTTGTCTATACATTATTGAAAGGAGTCAGAAAAGGTTATTTGCCCGCTTCATACCTGGCAAATGCGAAGAAAGGTTATGCTGGCATAATCACTGAATTTATTGAAACAGATGCCAATGGGCAAACAAATCTGAAAGGTACCGTAAGTGTGTCCGGTTTGGGTGGCAGTCCTTATCGCGATGGCAGCTATGATTATTACATGAAAGAACCGGTGGTAGTTAATGATCCCAAAGGTATGGGTGCATTTATTCAATGCGCTAATGAAATGGCAATTGCCAGTGAACCAAAGCCTGGAAAAGGAAAAACAGTATTGCTGGACCGTTATTTCAATAGTGAAAAGAAAATGGATGAATCAGGTGTAAATGATTACTGGCATTATGTATGGGAAGGTAAAGGCCATCCCGGACTGAGCATGTGGGGGAGCAACTTGACCAGGTATGGCGCCAGCCTCGCTTCACTGGATGTGGCACCAACAGCTTCCAATCTTTCCAAAGCTTCTGTTTATATCATAATTGACCCAGACCATGTAAAGGATAATCCTGTTCCCAATTATGTTTCTTCAACTGATGTAAAGTCGATCAGTGATTGGGTTAAACAGGGCGGGGTACTGGTATTAATGGCTAATGACAGCGCCAATTGTGATCTTGCGCATTTCAATAAACTGGCGAATGTATTTGGAATAAACTTTAGTGACAAGAGCAGGAATATGGTGAAGGGAGATGATTTTCCAACAGGTGAAGTTCATCCATCAAACAAAACAGTTTTCAAAGAGGATGTGAAAATGTACCTGAAGGAGGTGAGTGTTTTGAATTTGAAAACTCCTGCAACAGCAGTAGCCAGCAGGGAAGGTGATGTGATCATGGCTACGGCTAAATACGGTAAAGGAACTGTATTTGCAGTTGGGGATCCATGGTTATACAATGAGTATACTGATGGCAGGAAGCTTCCTGCGGAGTATAACAATTATGCAGCTGCCGAAATGTTATCAAACTGGCTGCTCCAACAAAGTAAAAAATAGATTGTTTAGATATTATTCATATAAACTAACTGTTAGCCTGCTTTCCGGAATTCTCTGTTGCCTGTTTGTTCAGGCTCAGCAGAAGATCCTGGTTGCCAAATCTGGTAAGGCTGATTTCAATTCCATACAGGCTGCCATTAACAGTCTCCCTGATTCATCTGTCACTCCCAGGACCATCTATATCAGGGCAGGGGTTTATAACGAAAAGATTTATATCGAAAAAGCAAATATCCTCCTGGAAGGTGAAGACCGTGAAAAAACAATTATCACAGAAGCGATAGCCAGGGATGAATGGAGATGCGGACATACAGACGATTGGGGTGTTGCTACCATGAATGTGGGCGCCAGTGATCTTACGCTGAAGAATCTAACTATTACCAATAGTTATGGTTATGACTGGACAAAGGAAGTAACGATTTACTGTGCCTCCGATACGGTGAACAAACAAAAAAGTATAGCCAGGAATGGTCGCCAGATGGCCTTGCGTACCATGAACTCAACACGACTGAAAGCTGTCAATTGTCATTTCAAAGCTTTTGGCGGAGATACAGTGAGTCCCTGGGATGTGGAGAATGGAATGTGGTACTTCAGGGATTGCACCATGGAAGGAGGGGTTGATTTTTACTGCCCGCGTGGCTGGGCCTGGGCAGAGAACTGTGAATTCATTACCCTCAATGGCCCTGCTGCCATCTGGCATGATGGGTCAAGGCATGAGGATTCCAAAACGGTGTTAATGAATTGTAGATTTAAAGGATATGATGGTTTCTTATTAGGCAGGTACCACCGCGATGCCCAATTTTACTTAGTTAATTGCTCATTTGCGGCAAATATGAAAGACTCTGCTATCTATCTTGTGCCTACAACCAATAGCATACGGTGGGGAAAGCGAATTTATTATTTCAATTGCCACCGTGATGGTGGTAAAGATTATAGCTGGTACAGTGATAACTTGCCATCAGGAATTACTGCATCTGCAATTACTCCGGACTGGGTTTTTAAAAACAGGTGGAAGCCCACTCTGAATTAAAATATGAATATGCAATTGACGCGAGAAAATCTGAAGAAAATCAAAGCGCAGGCTGGTTTAGAAGTACCGGAGGATAAAGTATTTGAGCTACCTGAAAAAGTATTGCAGTTTGGAACAGGGATCCTGTTAAGAGGACTTCCTGATTATTTCATTGATAAGGCAAACAGGCAGGGCGTTTTCAATGGCAGGATAGTGGTGGTGAAATCTACGAGTAAAGGTGGCGTGAATGAATTTGCAGCGCAGGACGGACTATTCACCCATTTTATAAAAGGGATACAAGATGGCCAGAAAATAGAGGAGGTTCATATAAACGCCTCCATTAGCAGGGTATTATCTGCCGGAGAAGAATGGAAGGATATCCTGAAATGTGCCCAAAATAAGGCCATGCAGCTGATCATATCCAATACCACCGAAGTAGGTATTGTTCCCTCTGATGATGATATAAAGAAGGAAATTGCGCCTCCCTCCTTCCCGGGCAAGCTATTGGCGTTCCTGTATGAGCGTTACAAGGCCTTTGGAGGTTCGGAAGAAAGTGGAATGGTGATCATTCCTACTGAACTGATCATCAACAATGGAGATAAACTGAAATCTATTTTACTGGACCTGGCAGGAAAGAATAAACTGGAGGAAGCATTTGTGAACTGGTTGCAAGCTTCCAATCATTTCTGCAATTCACTGGTTGACCGGATCGTGCCAGGAAGATTGCCGGAAGCTGATCTCAAGGCTGCAGAACAGAAATTGGGATATAAAGATGACCTGAGTATAATGTCAGAGATATTCCGCCTGTGGGCCATTGAATCTGGCAGTCAAAAAGTAAAGGAAGTACTTTCCTTTAGTTCAGTGGATGATGGCGTAGTTATCACGCCCAATATTGAAAAATTCAGGGAGCTTAAATTGCGCCTGTTAAATGGAACACATACATTTTCCTGTGCAATGGGTTATCTGGCAGGATTTGAAACTGTAAAAGAGGCCATGAATAATGAGCACATGCTGCATTTCATAAAGAATTTGATGACGCAGGAGATTGCAACGGCCATGGAAGGTGAAATGATCAGCTATGATGAAGCCTGTGCTTTTGCATCAAAAGTGGTGGACCGTTTTCGTAATCCGTTCCTGGATCATAAATGGCTCAGCATCTCAATGAATTATACTTCCAAAATGCGGATGCGTAACGTTGCTTTATTACAGCAGTATTATGCAAAAACGGGGAAAATTCCCTGCCTTATGGCTTTGGGTTTTGCGGCGTATCTTGTGTTCATGAAATGCGGTCCTGGCAGTGACAATCGTCATTATGGCCAGGCCAGTGGTCACACTTACCTTGTTGAGGACGAATCTGCTGCCCGTTTATCCCAGGCCTGGGCTAAAACGGAACCCGCGAAAGTTGCTGATGATATATTGGGAGATAAACACCTGTGGGGTACGGATCTGCGCGAGCTGAAAGGCTTCGCCGATGCAGTAGTTGAAAATATCCAATTAATACAAAAGGATGGAGTGCTGGCTGTAATCAGCAACCAGCAGCTCCAGCAAACAACACTATAAATGAAACATTCGGTTTTAAAGATCCATCCAAAGGATAATGTACTAGTAGCCTTGCAGGATCTGCGCAAGGGCCAGGACATTGATTTTAACGGTAGCAGATATACCCTGAAAACAGATGTAGAAGCCAAGCATAAATTCACTACCCAGGACCTGAACCCTGGTGATCCCGTGATCATGTATGGCGTACTGGTTGGCAAGGCAAAGGAAAAGATTGATACGGGAGCTAAAATTTCTACCGCCAATCTCAAACATGCTTCAGATGAATACAGTCTTTCGTCAGAAAGAAAAACAGGGTGGCATGTTCCTGACGAAAATAAATGGAAAGGCAAAACATTCATGGGTTATCATCGAAGTGATGGCAGGGTGGGAACAGCCAATTACTGGTTGATAGTTCCTTTGGTGTTTTGTGAGAACAGGAATGTGGATGTGATCAAAGAATCATTACTGGAAGAACTGGGATACGCACGTCCTAAAAAATATACGCAGCTGTCCCGAAAAATGGTTGAGTTGTATAAAGCCGGGGCATCTACAGAGTCTATTCTGCAGACTGAATTCATCAAGGGAAAGGATGAAACATCCAACCCTCCATTATTCAAAAATGTGGATGGAGTGAAATTCCTGAATCATGAAGGTGGCTGTGGTGGAACAAGAGAGGATTCACAGGCATTATGTGCATTACTGGCCGGATATATCACGCATCCTAATGTGGCTGGAGCAACCGTGTTGAGCCTGGGTTGTCAAAATGCGCAGATATCACTATTGCAGGAAGAAATTGCAAAGAAGGACCCGAAGTTTGATAAGCCCATTTATTATCTGGAGCAGCAGAAGATAGGTTTGGAAGTAGATATGATAGCTATGGCCCTCAAGCAGACCTTTGCCGGTTTAATGATCGCTGATCAGAACAGGCGCAAACCAGCTCCCATCAGCAAAATATGCATTGGACTTGAATGCGGAGGATCTGATGGATTCTCTGGTATTTCCGCTAACCCTGCCATTGGATATACTTCAGACCTGCTGGTAGCAGCCGGTGGATCGGTAATTCTTTCCGAGTTTCCTGAGTTATGTGGTGTGGAGCAGGAAATGAGTGATCGTTGTTTGAATGAGTCGATCGCCAAAAGATTCATGCATTTAATGAAGACGTATAATGCAAGAGCAGAAGCAGTAGGTTCAGGATTCTATATGAACCCTTCCCCAGGTAATATCAAGGATGGTTTGATCACTGATGCTATTAAATCAGCTGGTGCCGCCAAGAAAGGCGGTACTTCACCGGTAGCAGATGTGTTGGATTATACAGAAAAAGTAACGAAGCCGGGATTGAATCTCTTATGTACTCCCGGTGGTGATGTGGAATCAACCACAGCAGAAGTAGGCAGCGGTGCCAACATTGTTTTATTTACTACCGGATTGGGAACCCCAACAGGCAATCCAATAGCTCCTGTACTTAAATTATCAAGCAATACGGCCCTGTATAAAAAGATGCCTGATATCATTGATATCAATACTGGTGGCATCATAGATGGGGAAGAAACCATTGAGCAGGTCGGTGAACGTATCCTTGATTATGTAATAAAAGTGGCTAGCGGCGATATCAAGGCCAAGGCTGTTGAACATGGACAGGATGATTTTATTCCCTGGAAGAGGGGCGTGTCATTATAAAACTTAAGTATGAAGAATTTCCTCGATGAGAATTTTTTACTGCACTCAAAGACGGCGCAGCGGCTTTATCATGAGTTTGCGAAGGATATGCCGATAATCGATTACCATTGCCATCTCCCGCCCCAGCAGATTGCAGATGATGTGAAGTTTGAAAACCTTACCCAGATATGGCTCTATGGAGACCATTACAAATGGAGGGCAATGCGCTTCAATGGTGTGGATGAAAAATATTGTACCGGTGATGCTCCTGACCTTGAGAAATTCAAAAAATGGGCAGAAACTGTTCCTTATACCGTCAGGAATCCTTTGTATCACTGGACCCATCTTGAGCTGCAACGATATTTTGATATTCACGATATTCTGAATCCGGATACTGCGCGCAAGATATATGATGATTGTACCGCAAAACTGCAAACACCAGAATTTACTGTTCGTAACCTGTTGCGCAGGATGAATGTTCGACTGATATGTACAACTGATGATCCGATTGATTCACTGGAACACCACAAATCAATTAAGGAAGACGGTTTTGAAATCCCGATCCTTCCTGCCTTCCGTCCGGATAACGCGATGAATATTGCTGATCCGCAGAAATTCAATGTCTATACCAAAAAACTGGAAGCTGTATCAGGCATTACGATATCTTCTTTTGATGATTTCCTGTATGCCTTACAGAATCGTCATGATTTCTTTGCTTCCATGGGCTGCAATGTATCTGATCATGGCCTGGAAGAGATATATGCCGATGATTTCACCGGTAGTGAGATCGATGCCATCTTTAACAAAGTGCATGGCGGCAAATTCGTGAGCGAAGCAGAGCAGCGGAAATTCAAATCTGCCATGCTCATTCATTTTGCAGAATGGGATTGGGAAAAAGGCTGGGTGCAACAATTCCATCTGGGCGCACTGCGTAATAATAATTCACGCATGAAGGAGTCGCTCGGTGTAGACACAGGATGGGATTCAATGGGGGACTGGCACCAGGCTAAACCATTGGCCAGCTTCCTTGATAAACTGGACAGTAATAATAAACTGGCCAAGACAGTGATCTATAATCTCAACCCGGCAGATAATGAAGTTTTTGCTACCATGATGGGCAATTTCAGTGATGGCTCATCGGTAGGCAAGATCCAATGGGGATCAGGCTGGTGGTTCCTGGACCAAAAGGATGGAATGGTCAAACAGATGAATGCATTGTCCAATATGGGATTGATCAGCCGGTTCATTGGTATGCTCACTGATTCAAGAAGTTTTCTTTCCTTCCCGAGGCATGAATATTTCCGAAGGATATTGTGCGAACTCTTTGGTGATGAGATAGAAAAAGGAGAATTGCCGAATGATGTGAACTGGATTGGAAAGATCATCCAGGACATTTGTTTCAATAACAATAAAAATTATTTCAACTGGCAATTGGCACAGCAACCCGCTAAGGTGAAAGTGACCAGCCTATAAATTTTACAATGGGAGTTCTCGATCAATTTAGTCTCAAAGGAAAAACGGCTGTAGTAACGGGTTGCAATAAGGGGATAGGGATGGGAATGGCCATAGGTCTTGCAGAAGCAGGGGCCGATATCGTTGGCGTTTCAGCTACGCTGGAATTGAGCGGAAGCAAGATCGAAAAAGAAGTGACCGCTCTTGGCCGCAGGTTCAAAGCCTACCAGGCAGATTTCTCAAATCGTGATAGCGTATATGCTTTTATCAAAAAAGCACAGGCAGAAAATCCGGTAATAGATATACTGATCAATAATGCGGGCACGATTAAGCGTGCACCTGCTGCTGAGCATCCTGATGAATACTGGGACGAGGTGATGGCCATCAACCTGGATTCGCAATTTGTACTGGCAAGGGAATTTGGAAAGCTGATGGTGCAAAGGGAAAGTGGAAAGATAATCTTCACCTGCTCCCTGCTTACCTTCCAGGGCGGTATAAATGTGATCAGCTATGCCGCCAGTAAAGGCGCATTAGGCAGTGTAGTGAAAGGAATGGCCAATGAATGGGCTGGAAAAGGAGTCAATGTAAATGGCATTGCTCCTGGTTATATAGATACGGACAATACAAAACCTTTACAGGCCGACCCGGAAAGAAATAAGGCAATACTGGGCAGGATACCTGCTGGCCGTTGGGGTACACCCCAGGACTTTAAAGGAACTGTAGTTTTACTGGCATCTGAGGCCGGGTCTTATATAAATGGAACCATTCTTACAGTAGATGGCGGATGGATGGGCCGCTAATTCATAAACGAAAATCAAGTTTTTCTCCTAATGCAAATCAGACATACAAACAGTGCCAAAGAAACCAGGCAGATGGATACGGATCAGCTCCGTGAAAATTTCCTGGTATCAGACCTGATGCAGGAAGATAACCTGCAGCTGGTATATTCTCATTACGACAGGGTGATTATTGGTGGGGCAAAGCCGGTAAATAAAAGCCTGGACCTACCCAATCATCCCGAATTAAGAGCTGAATATTTTTTGGAGCGTAGAGAACTGGGGGTGATCAACCTGGGAGGCAAAGGAAAAGTATCGATCGATGATCAAACCTTTGAGCTTGACAAACTGGATTGTGCGTATGCCGGCAAGGGAACGAAGAAAGTGAGTTTCTCTTCTTCCAATAAGAGCTCTCCTGCTATGTTCTATTTGCTATCGGCACCGGCGCACATGACTTATCCTGCAGCCAAATTCACTAAAGAACAGGCATCGCCAGTTCAATTGGGTGCAGTTGAAACTGCCAATAAACGTACAGTATATAAATACATTCACCTGGAAGGGATCAAAAGCTGCCAGCTGGTGATGGGATTAACAGTTCTGGAATCAGGCAGTGTATGGAATTCAGTGCCACCTCATACGCATACGCGGCGAATGGAAGTTTATTTTTATTTTGACCTGCCGGAACAACACCGGATCTTTCACTATATGGGAGAGCCTCAGCAAACAAGGCATATGGTAATGGCTAATAATGAGGCAGTGATATCACCACCCTGGAGCACGCATTTCGGATGCGGCACCAGCAACTATGGATTTGTATGGGGGATGGCAGGTGAAAACCTGGTATATACAGATATGGATCCGGCTCCCGTACATGAATTGAAATAATAAAACGTCTTAAAACAAAACCAAAATAGAGATGTCAAAAAAAGTAGTAACACTGGGCGAAATCATGTTGAGATTGTCAACTCCTGATTACAAAAGATTTGTTCAGTCTGATACATTCGATGTTACCTATGGTGGCGGAGAAGCCAATGTTGCAGCGGCTTTATCTAATTATGGATTGAATGGAACTTTTGTTACCAAGGTCCCGAATAATGCAATTGGTCAGTCAGCCATCAACCACCTTCGCCGTTATGGTGTGGATACTCAATTTATAGTAAGAGGTGGAGACAGGCTGGGAATTTATTTTCTGGAAACAGGCGCTTCCATGCGTGCCTCACAGGTGATCTATGACAGGGCGGGAGCCTCTATCGCTGAAGTTGATACAAAAGAATTTGACTGGGATAAGATACTGGATGGGGCTGACTGGTTCCATACAACAGGTATTACTCCGGCTTTGAGTGATAAAGCCGCTATACTTGCAGAAGCTGCATTGAAGGCTGCGAAAGCTAAAGGCATTATGACAAGTATTGACCTTAACTACCGGAAAAAATTATGGACAAAGGAAAAAGCCCGTGAAGTGATGACAAAGCTTTGCCAGTATGTGGATGTGTGCATCGGTAATGAAGAAGATGCAGATACTACATTAGGTTTCAAGGCAAAGGATACTGATGTTACAAAAGGAGAATTGAACCTTGAAGGGTTTAAGGATGTATTCAAACAGATGAAAGCAAAATTCGGTTTCAAATATATTGCTTCTTCTTTGCGTGAAAGCCATAGCGCCAGTGATAACGGATGGAGTGCATTGGTATATGATGGCACTGAATTCTATCATACCCGTAAATATGAAGTGAGGATCATTGACCGTGTTGGAAGTGGAGACAGCTTTGCCAGCGGATTTATTTATGGGCTGGTTACCGGCATGCCAATGAAGGATGCAGCTGAATTTGGTGTAGCCGCTTCTGCATTGAAACACACTATTCCGGGTGATCTTAATCACGCTACACTCGGCGAGGTGAAAGACCTGATGAAAGGTGATGCCAGCGGACGGGTACAGCGTTAATCCTATTTATTAACTATTGCGAAAGGGCTATGATCATAGATACTATCCAAAACGCGGCAAAATACTATGCCGTTCATCCGAGGTTTGCGAAAGCCTTTGACTATATTAACCGCAACTGGGCCGATCTTTCCACCATGGAAATTGGCAAGTACGAAATTGATGGTGATAGTCTGAAAGCCATCATATCCAACAAGAAAGGGATGACTACAGCAGAATCCATTTCCAAATTCGAATGCCATAATAAATATATCGATATACAGCTTTGCATAAATGGTATCGAAACCATGGGATGGAAACCGCGGGAGAAATGCCAGGCACCCAATGGAACGTATAATGAAGAAAAGGATGTACTTTTCTTCAGTGATGCACCGGATATGTTCTTCCAGTTGACAAACGGACAATTCGCTATCTTTTTCCCGGAAGATGTACATGCACCGATGATCGGTGAAAACGAGATCAGGAAACTAGTTATTAAAGTTAAAATCTGAAATAATAATGACACAGGATCAGGTAATTCCAGCAATTACTGGGCAGGGAATGCTGCCACTCTATTATAATGCCGATGAAACTGTAACAATTGAAGTATTACGGGCAATATATCGTGCAGGAGTAAAGGCAATTGAGTATACAAATCGTGGTGATGCTGCCCTTTCGAATTTCAAAAAGATGGTTGAAGTAAGAGATAAGGAAATGAAAGGATTAATGCTGGGCGTTGGAACCATCAAATCACTTGACCATGCAAAAAGTTATGTAGCAGCAGGATGTGATTTTATGGTAAGTCCGGGTTTTGTTCCTGAAGTAGCCAGCTACGCAGCTAAAGAGAATAAGTTTTATGCTCCTGGCTGTATGACACCGAGCGAGATCATCGCTGCCGAGAATGCTGGTATCAAATTCATTAAACTGTTCCCGGGAAATATGCTGGGCCCCGAATTTGTGACCAGTATAAAGGATATCTTCCCTAAACTTTTGTTCATGCCTACAGGTGGTGTAGATACAACCAAAGAAAATATCGAAGGATGGTTCAAAGCGGGTGTATGTGCAGTGGGAATGGGAAGTAAACTGATCAGCAAGAAATTAATGGAACAAAAAGATTATGCAGCAATAGAACAATCAACGAGAGATGTATTTGCGATAATTAATTCCATAAAAAAATAAAATGACCCAGCAAACGATTGGAAAATACAGGTGGACGATTTGCGCCCTGATATTTTTTGCCACTACTGTAAATTACCTGGACAGACAGGTGATCAGTCTTGTTAAACTAAATCTTGACCAGGAGTTCGGTTGGACAAAAAATGATTATGCCAATATCACCATCGCTTTCCAATTCGCCTATGCAGTTGGGATGATCTTTGCAGGAAGGCTCATAGACAGATTAGGGACCAAACTGGGATATGCGCTATCACTATTATTGTGGAGTATTGCGGCAGTTTGCCATGCACTTGTACGCACCACAACAGGCTTCTTTGTAGCCAGGGCAGGCCTGGGCATTACTGAATCTGGTAACTTTCCTGCGGCCATTAAAACAGTGGCGGAGTGGTTTCCCAAAAAGGAAAGAGCGCTGGCTACGGGAATTTTTAACTCTGGTACGAATATAGGAGCGATCATTGCACCGCTCACTGTTCCATTCATTGCAGCGGAATATGGATGGCGCCTTACTTTCATAATTACGGGTGCTATTGGATTAATATGGCTTCTGTTCTGGTTTATTTTTTATGAAGTACCAAAGAAGCATAAGAAGCTGAGCAGGGAAGAGTATGAATATATCCATAGTGATATGGATGAAAAGGCACCGGAGACAGTCACCCAGGAAAAAATTTCCTGGTTCAGTCTATTGAAATTCAATCAAACCTGGGCCTTCACGCTTGGTAAAATGCTGACAGACGGTGTGTGGTGGTTCTATCTTTTCTGGCTGCCTGATTTTTTAAATGAACAATACAAGCTTTCCAATACGGAGATAGCCATACCTATCGCGGTAGTGTATACTATTGCAACCGTCGGAAGTATTTTTGGCGGCTGGTTGCCCATGAATTTTATGAGAAAGGGATGGCCTGTTTTTAAAGCAAGGAAAACCTCCATGCTTATTTATGCATTTGCTGTCCTTCCGGTGATTTCTGCCCAATACCTGGGTGGCTATAATATGTGGTTGGCAGTATTAATGATTGGCCTTGCCTGTGCAGCTCACCAGGCCTGGAGTGCGAACATCTTTACTACTGTTTCGGATATGTTCCCGAAGAAAACGGTGGGTGCGGTAACAGGCATTGGCGGCATGGCTGGTGGGATAGGAGGAATTATTTTATCAAAAACAGCCGGGTTATTATTTGACCATTATAAAGGATTGGGTAATATTCAACACGGATATTACATCATGTTTGTTATATGCGGTCTATGCTACCTTTTGGCATGGTTGATCATGCATTTACTGGTTCCCAAAATGAAGAGGGTAAATATTTAGGGGCGCTAACTGTAGATCCTATCAATTGAATCCCGGTATTTTTCCATTACTACTTTTCGCTTGAGCGAGAGCTTGGGTGTCATTTCACCGGTATCAACACTCCATTCATTGGCCAGGAGTTCAAAACGTTTTACCTGTTCAACGTGGTTAAAGTATTTATTGAAACTTTCAACGAGGTCTTTATACATGTCCAGGACCTTGGGATTGCGGATCATTTCCTCCGGGCTGGTTGCTTCGATTCCATTGGCCCTGCACCATTCCTTCAGATTGGAGAAAGAAGGAACAATCAGTGCGCCTACAAATTTTCGTTCAGCGCCCACTACCATGATCTGTTCTATATAAATAGATTCTTTTAATTTATTTTCTATGGGTAGTGGCGCCACATATTTACCGCCGCTTGTTTTGAATAGCTCTTTTTTGCGGTCGGTGATCTTGAGGAATTTATTATTTACTATAGTGCCAATATCGCCTGTGTCAAACCACTCGTCATGGATCACTTCTGCAGTCAAATCCGGCCGTTTATAATAGCCCATCATTACATTGGGCCCTTTGCACTGGATCTCTCCATCTTCAGCTATCCGTACCTGCACCTTATCCATAACTGGTCCAACTGTTCCAAACATGCGATCCTTCGTCTGGTAGCGGTTAACAGAAATAACCGGTGATGTTTCCGTTAA
>JAJKIP010000155.1 GCA_021154405.1 Segetibacter sp.
ACTTAATAGTGCAGTTTTGTGCGGGATTTTTATCTAATCGCAGTAATCACCGGGAAATAATACTTTCATTTCACAACCGTGACCTGGTTCTGAGAGGATGTTTACAGTGCCTCCAAATAATTCAGCCCGACTTACAATATTGCGAAGGCCTACGCCTGCTCTCTTTTGAGCGGTGTTAAAGCCTTTCCCATCATCCTTCACCATCAGTTCCACCACCTTATTGTCAGTTTCCTGGACAAGGCGAAGGGAAACGGTAACATGTTTGGCACCTGCATGCTTGATGATATTATTCATCAGCTCCTGTAAAATGCGGTAAATAGTCAGCTTCTGATCTTTTTGGAGGATATGTTCATCAAAGCCTTCCCATATTGTTTCAATCTGGAAAAGGCCGGTTATTGAAATGGTTTCTACCAATTCATTGAGTGTGGGGATCAACCCAAGGTCTTCCAGTGTTGGCGGAAGCAGTTTTTTTGTTAATCGTCTGATCTCTTCAATAGCTTCAGATATGAATTCCCTGCTTTTGGCTACCAGTTCTTCCCTGACAGGATTCATGGATAGCGCATGATCAAGATACAAACGCGAAGTAGCCAATATCTGGTTGATATTATCATGTAATTCAACACCTAATTGTTCTCTTTCTTTTTCCTGTCCACGCACAGTAGCTTCAGTAATGGCACGCTGACTTTGCAGCTGGCTTCTTTTTCGTTCAATGCTGTAACGGATGGTCTTATCGAGCAATTTATAATCGAACTCACCTTTAGCCAGATAATCCTGCGCTCCCTGTGTAATTGCTTCCAGCGCAATGCTGGTATCAGCTAAACCTGAAAGCACAATTACGGCTGAGGAAGTTACATATTGTCTTAACTGGATGAATGTATCCAGTCCTGCGCTATCTGGAAGATGAAGGTCCAGGAAAATAAGGTCTGGCTTATGTTGTTCCATTTCGGCAATGCCCGCTGCCAGCGTTTCTGCTGTGAAAATATTTGCAGCGGAATACCTCGCAAGGAGCATGTTTTCCCTGAGCAGAAGAAAATCAGCATAATTGTCTTCAATGACCAATATTTTTAATTCAGAGGAAGACATGGCTTATTTCTTTTTTGGGAGTTTTACAATACTGATCCAGAATTCTTCTATAGTGTGAACTACATCAATAAAGCGATTGAAATCTACTGGTTTTGTAATAAAGCAATTCGCATAATTATTATAGGAAGTCAGGATATCATTCTGTTCATCGGATGTGCTTAACATGATAACGGGAATGCATTTAAGCCTGGGATCTGTTTTAATGGCAGTGAGTACTTCAAGGCCGTTCATTTTTGGAAGATTGATGTCCAGCAGAATAAGATCAGGCAATTCTTCACCTGAATCCAGCATGGCTAATGCTTCAACACCATCTCTTGCAATGACAATGGAATTTTTTATCCGGCCATCCCTGAGTGCTTCCTGGGTGAGTACTATATCCCCTTCATTATCCTCTACAAGCAGTATCTTTATTTCCATTCTCTACTATTATTTTTTAACTGTAAAATAGAAGGTGCTTCCCTTCCCGGGTACTGATTCCACCCATATCCGTCCTTCATGTTTTTCCACGATCTTTTTGCAGATGGCAAGGCCAATTCCTGTTCCTGAAAACTGATTTTTGGTATGTAATCGCTGAAAGATGATAAAGATCCGCTCGTAGAATTTCGGATCTATGCCAATGCCATTATCTTTTACATGGAATTGATGGCTATCTGCATGCTCTTCATAACCAATTTCTATTGCTGGCTGTGCTGATTTATTATATTTGAGTGCGTTGCCGATAAGGTTCTGGAACAATTGGCTCATCTGCATTTTATTAACCCTGGCAACAGGCATCAGTGAAACCTTTACGCTTGCGTTTGTCTCAACGATTTTGCAGGAATAAGTATCCAATACCTGGTTAATGATAGTGCTCATATCGACAGCCGTACGTTGTTCCTGGCTGGTATTAACACGTGAATATTCCAGCAGATCAAGGATCAGGCTTTTCATACGGTTAGAACCGTCAACTGCAAACTGGATATACTGATTGGCAGTTTCATCAAGATTCTCTGCATATTTCTTCTCCAGCAACTGCAAAAAACTGGATACCATTCTTAATGGTTCCTGGAGGTCATGTGAGGCTACGTATGCAAATTGTTCCAGCTCTGCATTTGAAGCAGTCAGTTCTTCAGCGCGTTTTTTAAGCTGCTGTTCAGCTGTTTTCCTTGCAGTAATATCGCGTACAAATGCACAAAAGAATTCTTCATTGCCCTGCTGTATTGGAAGCACGGTCAATTCAATCGGGAATTCCGTATTGTTCTTATTGATGGCAGAAAGTTCAAGGATGGTATTCAATATTTTGCCCTGACCGCTTTTTGCATAAGCTTCAAGACCACGGGTATGCCTTTCCCTGTATTCAACCGGTATGATGGTGTCTGATAATCGCATGCCCATTACTTCTTCTGTTTTCCATCCGAATATTTTCTCAGCCTGTGGATTCCAGAAGGTGATAAGCCCTTTTTTATCCATACAGATAATGGCGTCAAGTGCTGAATTCATGATCAGCCTTGTTTTTTCCTCACTGTCGCGCAGGGCTTCATCAGCTGCCAACTTTGAAGAAATATCCTGCATGGCGCCGATCATGCGCAAGGGCTTTCCCTCTTCATCCCTGATCAGTATTCCCCGGTCAAGAACATGAACGTATTGACCATCTGATTTCAGAAAACGATATTGTGATTCCCATTGCAGTTGTGATTCCGATTCCACCACTGCATTTACGCTATCTAAAACTCTTTTAGAATCATCCGGATGGAAAAGAGCATCCCATACTTCCACATTCCTGCTTATCAATTCTGCATCATACCCAAATAAAGAGCGAAATCCTTCTCCCCAATGCACTTCACTGGTTTGAATATCCCATTCCCATACAGCTTCATTGGTTGCTTTTAAGACGGTATCGTATCTTTCTTTGGCAATCCGGATCTTTTCGTCAGCCAGTTTCTTTTCAGTAACATCTCTGAAATTATCCACGATTCCGCCAATGGCAGGGTCATGCAGCATATTGGTAAGTGAGGCTTCAAGCCACCGCCAGGTTTGATTTTTGTGCAAGGCTCTTACTATATGGCCCTTCCCGGGAATACCAGGATTGGCCATCGCAATTGCAAGTGCTTCCTTTAAGATGGAAACATCTTCCGGATGCACGAGCGACAATACATCCATTTCCATCAGTTCTTCCGGAGTATATCCCAATACCCTTTGTACGGAAGGAGAAATATAGTTGGGCTGAATATTTGGCGACAGGATAGCAATAGCCTCATTTCCATTCTCAACCAGTCTCCGAAATTTCCGTTCATTGAAGATCAGCTGCTGTTCTGACCATTTTCTGTGGCTGATATCCTGGATAGTCAGGATTACGCCTGCTATTTTTCCCGCCTCATCAAATGCAGGCCTGTACCTGATATTAACAGTGATTAGTTTCCCATTAGTGCCTGCAGATTCCAGCTCCCACTCTACAGCTTCACCTGAAAGAGCGCGGGTAATATTATTTATTACCATCTCTCTTCTTTCAGGTTGAGTATGATCCAATATGGGATCTCCTTTAATGATCGGCCTTCCAAACTGGTTAGTATACATTTTCTGGAAGGCATTATTGAAAAGCATTATGCGAAACTCCGGATCAATCAGGAGAAAGCATTCCTCCGTATTATTTAACAGGAGTGATAATTCATGGTCTTGTTCTGTATGATGTAAAAGATGGCGGATAGTCTATATTTTATAGATTATTGAACTGGACAGTAAAGGGTAAAATAGCTGATGAATTACAAGGGAGACAAGACCTGGGCGCAGGCAGGTTTACTGATTGTTTCATAGCGGTACGTTTTGGCAGAAACACTATGTGTTTCTTCTTATTTCTGGGTAATTAGATAAGGGGAACAGCTTATTTCAAATGGATATGGATCCTCAAGCCGTAAAATTGCTGATTAATAAGGCAATGTGAAATAGCCATATCTATCTTTCTGGTGTAGCTATTATTCGACAAGCGCACCTGATCCACATCAATCATTTGTGCTGATATTCTTACCTTCCCTGATCTAAACCCCCTCAATCATGCTCAACCGGAGACTGGCCACTCTATCAGGCCTACTATTCCTCGTATTTACTGCTACTGCCCAGGATAAAAAGGATAAGAAATGGGATGTAAGCAATCCCGAAGGACCTTACAAAGAAGCTTCTTTCACTGTAAATGAGGGCACCTGGATGAACCTGGATGTTTCACCTGATGGTAAGGAGATCGTGTTTGACCTGCTGGGGGATATATATACCATACCCGCTACTGGTGGAACGGCAACCCTGCTGCGCGGTGGTCATGCCTTTGAAATACAACCCAGGTATAGTCCGGATGGTAAAAAGATACTATTCACCTCTGATGCCGGCGGTGGAGATAATATATGGTACATGAACCGTGATGGCAGCGGCGCCACACAAATAACAAAGGAAAGTTTCCGGTTATTGAATAATGCAGTGTGGACGCCAGACGGACAATACATCATTGCCAAAAAGCATTTTACTTCCACACGATCTTTAGGTGCTGGTGAAATGTGGTTGTATCATTTATCCGGTGGAGGAGGCCTTCAGCTTACTACACGCAAGAATGATCAGCAGGATGTAAATGAACCCTGCGTATCACCCGATGGACGATATGTGTATTTCAGTGAGGATATGTATCCCGGCGGTTTCTTTCAATACAATAAGGATCCCAATAATCAGATATTCGTTATAAGAAGATTTGACCGTGAAAAAGGAATTGTCGAAACAGTTACTGGTGGTCCCGGCGGTGCAGTAAGACCGCAGGTATCACACAATGGAAAACTGCTGGCCTTTGTGAAACGGATCCGGACCAAATCAGTTTTATTCCTTCGTAATATTGAAACAGGTGAAGAATGGCCCATCTATGATCAGTTGAGCAAGGACCAGCAGGAAGCCTGGACGGTATACGGCATTTACACCGGTTATTCCTGGACACCGGATGATAAACAGATCATAATCTGGGCCAATGGAAAAATCAATAAGGTGGATGTCAATACTGCCAATAAAGCAACCGACATACCCTTTACCTGTGCAGTGAAACAAAGGATCTATGATGCAGTACGTTTTCAGCAGGAGCTCAATCCTTCCCAGTTTACCGTTAATGTGATCAGGCAAACTGTTACCTCACCCGATGGTAAATGGATTGTATTCAGTGCCGTAGGTTATTTATGGAAAAAAGAACTGCCTTCCGGAAAACCGCAGCGAATAACTGCAGGTACCGATTTCGAATATGAGCCCTCTTTTTCAACAGATGGCAAAACCCTGTTATATACCACCTGGAATGATTCAGCAGCCGGCGCCATTTATAAAGTGAATTTACAGGGAGTAGGAAAGCCAGTTAAAATAACAACAGCAAAAGGTATTTATCGAATGCCATCATATTCTCCTGATGGTAAATGGATCGTATTCCGCAAGCAGGGTGGAGAAGATGTGCTGGGCCCGGCTTATACTGCTGAACCAGGAATTTATATGATGGCTGCAGATGGAACAAAAGAAAGCCTGGTAAAAGAGAACGGCGATATTCCTCATTTCAATAGCACGGGCGACAGGATCTATTACCAAATGGGAGGTGGCATGAACAGAACCTATGCCAGTTGCAAACCGGATGGATCAGAAGAACGCGTGCATTTAAAAAGCACTTATGGCAGCGAGTTCACCTTATCGCCTGATGAAAACTGGATTGCCTTCATTGATCTGTTTGAAGTATATGTAGCTGCGTTTCCCAAAACAGGAAAAACAATTGACCTGGGCAGTGGCACCAAAGATTTTCCGGTAAAGATCGTTTCCAAAGATGCAGGTATCAGTCTGCACTGGTCGGCCGATAATAAAACATTGCATTATACACTCGGCAACCAGTACTATTCCATTAACCTGGATGAACGCTTTGAATTTATTGCCAATAAACCTGATTCATTGTTTAAGGTACCGGAGAAAGGATTGGATGTGGGACTGGAGATACCAGTTGATAAACCAAAAGGACTACTGGCATTTACCAATGCCCGCATCATAACCATGAAAGGGGATGAGGTGATAGAGAATGGAACAGTGCTGGTAGAAGGGAA
>JAJKIP010000156.1 GCA_021154405.1 Segetibacter sp.
GAATGATGTTCCATAGCAGTAATGATGACCTCATCACCTTTACCAAGGTTCTTTCTTCCCCAGGTATACGCAACCAGGTTAATACCATCTGTAGTACCTCGAGTGAAAATCACCTCTTCTCTTGAAGAAGCATTGATCAGTTCCTTACAGGCATCCCTGGTGGCTTCAAAAGCTGCTGTAGCTTCCTCTGCCAGGGTATGAATACCGCGGTGAATATTGGCGTTATAATTTGAATAATAATCAACCAGGCTATCAATCATAGCCTGCGGTTTCTGGGAAGTGGCCGCATTATCAAAATACACCAGCCTTCTTCCTTTCACTTCCCTGTTCAGCACGGGGAATTGGCGGCGTATAGCCTCCACATCCAGCGTATCGGGTATGGTTAAAGATTTAATCATGGTAAATCATATTCCAGTTTCAGAGAAATAAGTTGTTCAACATAATCATGGATAGCTTTTGGCGTAATATGCTCAAGGATATCCGTAGCAAAAGCGCGGACGAGCAATGATTGTGCTATCGGCGCTGGAACACCTCTTGATTGCAAATAGAACAGCGCATCTTCATCCAGCTGCCCCACGGTACAGCCATGAGAACATTTTACATCATCTGCAAAGATTTCCAGCTGAGGTTTGGTGTTAACGCTTGCATCGGCAGACAAAAGAATATTCTTGTTGGATTGATAGGCATTTGTTTTCTGGGCATCCTTTCTTACAAAGATCTTCCCGTTAAAAACTCCCGCCGCTTTTCCAGTCATCACTCCTTTATATAATTCATTGCTGAAACAATTGGGCATTACATTATCAACGATAGTGTGGTTATCGATATGGCTATCACCACCCATGAAGTACAGACCATATAAATGCGCCTCACAGTGATCAGCTTCCAGCACTACATTCAGATTATTGCGAACAATGCCGCCATTCAATGAAATGGTAACAGTATGCAGATAGCTCTTACCCAGCTGGCGGAAATGTGTGGTGCTTACCAGGTTGGCCTGCTGCCTGTCGTTCTGAATTTTATAATATCCTACTTTTGCATCTTTTTCAATAGCTACTTCCATTACCTGGTTGGTAAAGCTGTCGGCCTTCCCTATGGTAACATAAGTTTCCACCAGTTCTGCCTGCGCATTCTCTCCAATATAAATAAGGCTTCGTGGTTGTGAGAGTACACTTTCCCGCCTTGCATCTGTAATAGTATAGATATATACAGGTTGACTCAATACAGTTCCTTTCTTAATATTCAGGAAGATGCCTCCGTGAACAAACGCTGTATTTAATGCATTGATGCCATCTTTCAGCAGACTGCTGCTATGACCAAAATGAAGGGCTACGATTTCCTTATTTTCATTACCGGCCGCTTCTTCCAATGATTGAACCACCAGTTCTTTTGAACGGATCACAGAAAACTCCGAAGCGTAAATACCATTTACAAATACCAGTTCATTGGCTTCTTCATGGCCCGGCAATCTTATTCCATCAAGATCGGTTTTTGAAAAGCCTTCCTTTTTTGCCGGGAACTGATAATCTTTATTAAAGAGATTACCAATCCGTGTATACCTCCATTCTTCATGCTTTGCACCTGGAATGCCCATCTTGCTGAAAGATGTAATTGCATTCTTTCTGGCTGGTGCAAGGCTGTTGTCAGCCACATTCAGCTGATCCAGGCCTTTGTTCAAATATTCTACGTTAGTCATTATTACTTTTATTGAATTCAACCTCGGTCGCCGAAGCTTTAGCGTAGGCAACTTACACTCCTTCTCCTACATTTACTTCATTCTTGATGAAATCATATCCTTTCTCTTCCAGTTCCAGTGCCAGTTCCTTGGTACCGGACTTAACGATACGTCCATTATATAATACGTGCACAAAATCAGGAACGATATAATCCAGCAAACGCTGATAGTGGGTTACCACCAGCACTGCATTGTCCTTGTTCCTTAATTTATTTACGCCATTGGCTACAATGCGGATGGCATCGATATCAAGGCCGGAATCAGTTTCATCCAGAATTGCCATTTTGGGTTGTAGCATCGCCATCTGAAAAACCTCATTGCGTTTCTTTTCACCACCGGAAAAGCCTTCGTTCAACGGACGGCTCAGCAATGATTGTCCAATATTCATCATCGCCATTTTCTCCTTCATCATCTTCAGGAATGCAACTGCATCCAGCGGTGCTTCCCCGCGGTATTTCCGGATCTCATTCACTGCGGTCTTAATGAAGTTGGTGGTAGTCAGACCTGGAATCTCTACCGGGTATTGAAATGCAAGGAATAAACCTTCGCCAGCTCTTTCTTCCGGAGCAAGCTCCAGCAGGTCTTTTCCGAGGTATTCCACTGAACCTTCAGTCACTTCATATTCTTTTCTGCCAGCCAGAACGGAAGCCAGTGTGCTTTTGCCTGATCCATTAGGTCCCATGATAGCATGTACCTCACCGGCTTTTATTTCCAGGTCGATCCCTTTTAAAATGGCCTTTCCTTCTACGCTTGCTTTCAAATTTTGAATCTTCAACATTTTCTTTTCTGTTTATAAGTAGTAGTAGTTTAAATCTTATCCAACACTTCCTTCCAGACTAATGGCGAGCAGTTTTTGAGCTTCTACCGCAAACTCCATCGGCAACTGGTTCATAACCTCTTTGGCAAAACCATTAACGATGAGGGCAACGGCAGTTTCTGTATCGATGCCTCGCTGATTGCAATAGAATATCTGGTCTTCCCCGATCTTGGAAGTGGTGGCCTCGTGTTCTACGATAGCCGTATTATTTTTTACCTCGATGTAAGGGAAAGTATGAGCTCCGCATTTATCACCCAGCAATAATGAATCGCACTGGGAAAAGTTCCGTGCATTGGCAGCGTTCTTCCCAACATGCACCAGACCTCTGTAACTATTATTGCTTACGCCTGCTGAAATTCCTTTTGATACAATGCGACTCTTGGTATTCTTGCCAAGGTGCTGCATTTTGGTACCGGTATCCGCCTGCTGATGGTTATTGGTAACGGCTACAGAATAGAATTCTCCAACTGAGTTATCACCTTTCAGGATCACACTGGGATATTTCCAGGTGATGGAGGACCCTGTTTCTACCTGCGTCCAGGAAATTTTGGAATTATCACCTTTGCAAATACCGCGTTTGGTAACGAAGTTGTAGATACCACCTCTTCCTTCCTTATCACCGGGATACCAGTTTTGCACGGTTGAATATTTGATCTCGGCATTATCCATGGCGATCAGTTCCACTACCGCAGCGTGTAACTGGTTCTCATCACGCATAGGGGCTGTACAACCTTCCAGGTAGCTAACATAGCTTCCTTCCTCTGCTACGATCAGGGTGCGCTCAAACTGCCCGGTATTTTCGGCATTGATCCGGAAATAGGTGGAAAGTTCCATGGGGCAGCGAACGCCTTTTGGAATATAGCAGAATGAGCCATCACTAAAAACGGCTGCATTCAATGCAGAGAAATAATTATCGGTAATTGGAACAACAGAGCTCAGGTGTTTTCTGACCAGTTCAGGATGTTCCTGGATGGCCTCACTCATGGAACAGAAAATGATCCCCAGTTCTGCCAGTTGCGTTTTAAAGCTGGTACCGATGGATACACTGTCGATCACCGCATCAACGGCCACGCCGGTCAGACGTTTTTGCTCATCAAGGGAAATTCCCAGCTTTTCAAAGGTTTTCCTGAGTTCCGGGTCGATCTCATCCAGGCTGCCGGGTGTTATCTTCTGCTTTGGAGCAGAATAGTAAATAACATCCTGGTAATCAATTGGAGGGTAGCTGATATTAGCCCATTTGGGCTCTTCCATTTTCAGCCAGTGACGATAGGCTTTCAGTCGCCATTCAAGCATCCATTCCGGCTCGTTTTTTTTGGAAGAGATAAAGCGGACTATATCTTCATTTAAACCTTTGGGAGCTGAATCCGACTCGATATCCGTTACAAACCCATATTTGTACTCATTTAGAACGACATCCTCTATTGCGCTCTGTTCGTTTTTCGGGCTCTCTTTTTCGATTGAAGCTATATCTGTTTTCATCACTGCAAAGTTACGAACTCAATTTCTACTAAAAAGTATAAATTATCTTTTTTAGGAGGAAAATTACCGCCTAAATCGGTGTTTTTCGCCTGTTCGGCAGGGTTGCCAGCAATGCCTGGTGGCAGTTAGATACAGGATACATAAAGGATGCATGGAAGATAGATAGAGGATAGATAGCCTTTAGCTAAGGATAGAGTAAAGCCAGCGCCCAATTGATGTGCAGTTGGAGTGCAGTTGGAGTGCAGTCGGAGTGCAGTCGGAATGCAGTCGGAGTGCAATACCCCCTATTTCCCAGATGATTAGAGTCTTAGTTTTCAGCCGATTGTCGTAACACTGTTCAAAGCCGTGTGACAACCTGCGTTTCCCGCCGCACCAGATTCGCGCGAATTGACATGACTGTTAAGACCATTGACATAAGTGGCGGTACCTCGCTCAGCTAATCCCCTATCTTTGAAAGGAGTACAGATTTTGGCATAACAGTGGGTATAATACAGGAGGCTTCATATTAGAAAAATAGTTCCCTTGCTGCTATTGATATTTAAATCGGGATTAAGGTAATCCTTTGGGGATTATTTTTCACATAGGAGGCAGTCGGGCTAGTTCAAACCAAAAAGATCATCAATTCGAATCATAAAACCAGACCATGAAACTGTTTCTTTTTGGCAATCTTTTTCTGTTTGTATCAGTTACTTCAGGCTTCGCCCAAACAGCAGGTCCAACTGCTACTGTTCCAGCTTCCAGTAAATTCAGGATCAGTGGAGGCCGTACATTCTGGATGGGCTCCAATTACCGGAAGGAATGGAAAACCCCCATCACCGTTCCTGTGCTCAACTTAAGTACAGAAAAAGGCGGATTGAAACCGATAAAAAGAGGCGGTGGCAAACAAACCCGTTCACTTCGCCTTGAAGACCCGCAAGGCAGACAATATTCATTACGGTCCGTTCAGAAATTTATTACCAGCAAAACTTTGCCGGCTGATCTCCAAAGCGAGGCTGCAGAAGACCTGGTAGCAGATGGAGTTTCTGCTTCTTATCCCTATGCTGCCTTATCAGTTCCAGTTCTTGCTGAAGCCGCAGGCGTTCCTTATTTAAAAGTGAAACTGGTTTATATTCCTGATGATCCAAAACTGGATTCCTTTCGAAAAGATTTCCGAAATCTCCTCGCCTATTTTGAAGAAAGAGTACCAGAAGGTGTAGAAAAAGGATATGATACGGATGAAGTGGCCGACAAACTGAAAGAAGACAATGATAATTCGGTTGATCAGAAAGCATTATTGCGTGCCCGGATACTTGATATGTTTGTAATGGACCTTGACCGCCATGAAGACCAATGGACCTGGGCAGCCATTGATAAAGAAAAAGGCAAACAATATTACCCGATTCCCAAGGACCGCGACCAGGCCTGGTATACCAACCAGGGTGTAATACCTCATATTGTACAATGGCCCTGGCTGGTCCCACAACTGGAAGGCTTCAAGGCAAAAGCAAGAAATATCAACCGATGGAATTTTGCGGCTCGTAACCTCGACCGCTTTTTCCTGAATAGCTTAACTGCAGACGACTGGAGACAGGCCGTTGAAGCCTTTATTCCAAAAATGACGGATGCAGTGATCGATAAAGCAATGGCACAACAACCACCTGAGATCAGAAATATATCCGCCAATAAAATTGCTGCCACCTTAAAAGAACGTCGCAAGTATTTAATGGCAGAGGTAATGCAGTATTATCATTTCCTTGCCGAGAAAGTAAATGTAACAGCGAGTGATAAGAATGAACTCTTTGATATCACCCGCAATGATGACGGTTCCGTTTTATTAATAGTATATAAAATAACCAAAGAAGGAAAACAGTCCGATAAATTATACGAACGAAAATTTGATCCTGCCTATACCAAAGAACTCAATGTGTATGGTTTTGCCGGTGAAGATAAATTCGTTGTTAAGGGAAATAATGACAAGATAAAACTGCGCATGATCGGTGGTGATGGAAAGGATGTATTTGAAAGCCAGGTTACCAGCGGGAATGGCGGACGCGTTTATGATCTGAAGAAAGAACATAATGTACTGACAGGGCGGTTCAGTAATAAACAGGCCAATGATACCATTGTCAATTCCTTCAACCGGATCTATTATAAATACAACCAGGTCATTCCTTTTCTTTCCTTTGGTTACAACCCTGATGATGGAGTATTCCTTGGTGGCTATTTAAAGATCATTCGACATGGGTTTAGAAAAGATCCTTATAAGAACAGCCACACCTTTACCCTAAACCATGCGTTGGCTTCTGATGCCTTCCGATTCAGGTACAATGCTGAATTCATTGGCATAGCAGGCAGGAATACGGATCTGCTATTTGAAACAGATATCAAGGCACCTAATATCACCAATTTCTTTGGCTATGGCACCAATACCTTTTATGA
>JAJKIP010000157.1 GCA_021154405.1 Segetibacter sp.
AAGTTCGAAACCAAACTGGGAGAGCGGATCCATATAGCAACAGGATCTTCTGCTGCTGAATCCATTTATCAGTCAACTGCCAAATACGTATTACTAGGTATCCCTGAAGATATTGGTGTAAAAGCAAACCAGGGTATTGGTGGCGCCGATACTGCGTGGTTATCCTTTCTTCAATCTTTCCTGAATATTCAAAGCAATGATTTCCTGGATGGCAGTGATGTTTTGGTATTAGGACATTTTGATTTTGGCGATATTCAGTACCTGATTGATACTACTGCAAAGGGAGAAGAAGAGAAAATTGAAGCTTACCGTCATGCAGTGAATACAATCGATGAGGAAGTTGAACAAATCATAAAGGTCATTACTGAAAATAAGAAGATCCCTATTGTAATAGGAGGCGGCCATAACAATGCCTATCCATTACTAAAAGGTGCTGCCAAAGGCTGGCATAAAGCAGATGTGATTCCACTGGCCCAGATCAATTGCATCAACCTCGATGCTCATGCAGATTACAGGCCTGTGGAAGGCAGACATAGCGGCAATGCTTTCCGTTATGCAGAGGAAGATGGCTATTTACAGAAGTATTGTGTGATCGGCGTACAGGAAAATTATTTACCGCAGAATGTGTGGGTGGATATGGTCAATAATCCATTTATCGACTGCATAACTTTTGAAGATATTTTTGTTCACGAAAAAAGAACTTTCCTTCAGGCAATTGCGCATGCTACTGATTTTACAGAAGATACACTTACAGGTATTGAACTGGACCTGGATGTAATAGAATCTGTTTTATCCAGTGCATCAACTCCAAGTGGGATAACATCACTTCATGCACGACAGTATATATCATTTTCGGCAATTGATAGCAGACCTGCCTATTTGCATATATGTGAAGGCGCCTGCCGCTTAACCGACGGTAAAACAGATGGAACAACCGGTAAATTGATCAGTTACCTGGTTACAGACTTCATAAAAGCCATTGAATCAGTTCGACAAAAGAATCGTTAGAATACCGGAGCTGTTAATTTGATGTCAGCCTTTGCAAATGCCATTCTGAAACCTGCAGCCGACTTCCTGGATTCTTCTGACTTCTTCTGAGCTGCCTGTGCTAATTGCAAACCGTACAGTCCCCAGCCATTATATTGATTGGTATGAAGATCAGCTACAAATACCTTTTCTGCCTGACTAAATTTCCCGGCCTTCAACAATGCATTACCCAGATATTGCCTTGGGTTCAATAGCCAGTCGCGTGGTTCATTATAAACCATATTCTCTTCTGTGGTAACTGCTTTTTGGAAGAAGGTGATAGCAGTAGCAAAATTCTTTTGCTTCATAGCTATGGTGCCTGCCAATAAATTTTCTGCAACAGCAGCGCCCTCAATAGCAGCAGAGAATGGGCTCAGGGGAATACGCAAAACACTATCTTTCATTAATTGCTGTAGTTGCGCCAATTCCATTTTTGCTTCCATGATATTTGCCAGCCCCGCGTGTGCCATGCCCCTTCCAAAATGATACAGCACATTTCCATATACCTGGGAATTGTCTGGCTGTGTACGTTCCAGCAATTCTTTCCATCGGCCAAATCGAATATCAACCATTACAGGGGTCATATAGATATACTGAACATAATTTCCCAAAGCTCCGGGAATGCCCAGGTAATCTTTTGGAATACTATTTACGGTTTCAATTCCCGACTGCACAGAATATGCTTTTTGGCCTGCCATCATCGATTGAATAGTTTGCATGTGAGCATTATGTATAATGTAAAGGAAGTCTGCACCGGTTACGGCACTGAATATCGGTATTGTACTTTTATAACTTGCTATTGCTTCTTCATTCACCTTTATCCCTTTTTCAAATTCTCCTGTGCGCAAATAAATATGTGATGGCATATGTACTGTATGAGAAAGACCTGGAGTTAATTTCCCCAAACGATCAGCGGCAGCAGTAGCGTAATAAGCAAAAGGGGATGGCTCCATTACATGGATATAGTAATGATTGGCTCCAGGATGGTTAGGCGTTTTAGCCAATAATTTCTCCAATGCTTCGCGGATCAGCGGAGTCCAGGGTTTTGGAGTTCCATCAACCTTCCAGAGATCCCAGGGATGCTGAAGCATTAATGCATCCGCATAAAGCGCGGCAACATCGGCATCATTGGGATATTTTATATGGGCTTCTTTCAGTTTGTCAACGTACAACTGGTTTAGTTTCTCTCTTGCCTGGGTAGAATCTGCTGAATAGCGGACCTGCATGGCAGCTATGAGCATTTTCTCCTTATCGGTACAATTTGCAGATAATTCTATGGCCTTGCTGGTAGCAGCCAGAGCATCTGGTGATGCAGCATAACCAAGGTCATTAATATTTGGACCATAGGCAAGTGCCTGTGCCCATTGCAGCATGGCTGCTGAAGGATCAAATTTTGCCGCCTTCTTAAATGAGGCCATTGATTCAATAATGTGGAAACTGTAATAAGTATTAATTCCCTGGTTGAAATAGAACTGGGCGCTATCATTATTGGTAGTTATTTTCCATTGCCAAAAACCAGCGCCAGGAATAGGGGGTATATCCGTTTCCTCCAGCCATTCTTTAAGGGATCCCCAGTCAGGTGTGCAACGGAGTATGGGTTTGCTGAACATCGCCCGCTTCTGTGGACGAAGTTTACCACTATCCATTCTATCATTAAAACGAAAAGCCAGCAATGCAGTAATAAATGCCAGCACGGCAAGCAGTAACAGTTTCGGTTTCATGTGAGGGGTATTTGCCCTAAAAGGTACGAAGAAAGAATAAAGTCGCTGGGTATGTAATTTTTAAAAATTAGCGGGAATTAATAATTCAGGTAGTCTATGCCAGTGACACCAAACGTGTATGCAGATTATATTAATAAAAACCTACTTCTTCAAAAAGTGAAAGATTAACCCGATACTAATCCCTGCCTGGCCTATCCAGAATATAAACATCCATTTAATAATATCTACTTTGAAATTGGCAATTTCCTTCATTAGTTCTGTTTTGACATTGGCAATTTCCTTCATTAATTCAACTTTGACATTGGCAATTTCTTTGACCAGGTCAACTTTAGTTTCACTGATTCTAAGATCCAGACGAGAAACCTCTTTGTAGAGATCATCCTTTGTTACCGGTAATTGAGATTCGTTTTCCATGCCTTTACTCATTTGCTTCAAATAATCAATATGCTTTTCTGCTGTATCCTTTCCTAATACTGAAGCAAGGTAATTATAGATTTGTGTAATCGGTATCACAGTCATAAAAGTAAATGTTTAAGTAAGCACATCTCGCAACTAAGCCTTGTAACTCACTGTTATAAAACCTTAATCTTTATGAATGCAATCTAGTAGCACTAAATGTACCATCCAAAGTGAAAAACTCTTTTCGAATGTTTCTTTTCTGAAATTAGAAAGAAGGAAGTCAATTCTTAGACTCCAAAGCCATTATCTTTTCAAACACAATTTCATAGCGGGAATTCAATTGTGTCAATTCATTCTGTGCTTTTTTGTAAGCATTTTCTGTTTCCAGGAATTTATTTTTGTCTGAGTAAGTGCCGGGATCAGAGAGTGATGCTTCCAGTTCATTCTTACGAGCATTAAGTTTGGCAATCTGCTCTTCCAGTTGCTGGAATTCCCTCTGCCATTTTTGTAATTCCTTTTTGGCTTCTTTATTTATTGGAGCTGAAGATTGTGGTTTATTATTTACTGGTTTGGCAGCCTGTCTGGTTTCCACAGAAGATTTAACTACAGGTTGTGCTGGTTGAGGAGCAGCCTTCTTTTCATTCTTCGCCTTTTCCATTCTTTCCTTCCAGGCTACGTATTCTTCATAACCGCCTTTGAATTCCTTGATTTGATGATCAACAATTTCCCAAATCTTATTTGCCGTTTTGGAAATAAAGTAACGATCATGGCTTACCAGTATGATGGTACCCTCATATTTATTCAACGCTTCAATTAACAGATCACAACTGTGCATATCAAGGTGGTTGGTAGGCTCATCCAGCATAAGAAAATTGGCCTTGCTTACAATTGTCTTGGCCAATGCTACTCTTGCTTTTTCACCTCCGCTCAATATCTTGATCTTTTTATCAGCATCATCACCGCTAAATAAAAAACATCCCAATAAACTACGGAGTTCCAATTCAGTCATCTGGCTTCCGCATTCTTTCATTTCATCCAGTATGGTATTATTGACATTGAGTGCTTCCAGCTGATGCTGCGCATAAAAGCTTTCTTCAACATTATGGCCCCATTTCCTTTCTCCGCTGAATGTCTCAACACCTGCAATGATCCGCAGCAGTGTAGATTTTCCTTTCCCGTTTGCCCCGATCAATGCGATCTTGTCTCTTCTGTCAATTTCCGCTGAAGCATTCTTTACGATCTCCGTTTTACCAAATGATTTTGAGATATCCTTTAATTCTGTAATTACTCTGCCTGGTTCTTTATCTACCCTGAAATTGATCCGGATATTGGGTCTTTCAAGAGAAGCCTCTTCAATGCGTTCCAGTTTATCAAGCCTTTTCTGAATACTCTGTGCCTGCGCCGCCTTGCTGGCTTTGGCTTTAAATCGTTCTACAAATCGTTCCTGCTGCCTGATATAGTCCTGCTGGTTATCATACGCCTTTTGCTGCAGATCGAGCCGGATAGCTTTTTCACGCTCATAAAAATCAAAATTGCCATTGTAGATATGCAATTTCTGCTGGTACAGCTCCACGATCTTGGTAACCATCCGGTTCAGAAAGTATTTATCGTGACTCACAATAACAACTGAGCCCTGGTAATGCAACAGGTATTTTTCCAGCCATTCAATGGAAGGAAGATCAAGGTGGTTGGTAGGCTCATCCAGTAAAAGAAGGTCTGGTTGTGCAAGGATCATCTTGGCAAGTAAAACGCGCATGCGCCAGCCTCCACTGAATTCCTTATAAGGCCTTTGAAGATCCGCGTTCGGAAATCCCAGTCCCTGCAATACCTCTTCCGTGCGGTGATGAATATTATAACCGCCGAGCGTTTCCAGTTCATGCAGTTTGTCGCTATACTCATGGAGTGTTTTCTCATCACCGGTTTTTTCCAGTTCCCTGCCGAGCTCTTCAATTTCCTTTTCCAGCTTAAGCACTCTTTCAAAGGCTCCCATGGCAACCTGGAGAATTGACTCATTGGTATCAAAACTCAGGAGGTCCTGGTGGAGATAGCCAATGGTGGTACTGCGACTTCTTTCAACGGTACCGGCAGAGGGAAGATATTCGCCTACCAGTAGCTTAAGAAGGGTAGATTTCCCCGTTCCATTATAACCGATCAACCCGATGCGTTCGCCTGGCTGAATATGCCAGGTGGTATCTTCTACTATTGCCCGGGCACCAAATTCAAATGTCACGTCCTGTAATCCTGCTAACATAGGGCGCAAATTTAATCTAAATCATTGAGTTAAGCTCAATCGGATTGTTCTTGCACTACCGGGAATCATAACCTAAATTTGCTGCAAATTTTTTTGATGAAAAGGATCCTGGCAATTCTTGGCATTTTAATACTCGCATTCATCGGCATTATATATTTTGTTTATTTCCGGGGTGGCAAAAGGCGTCCCAAAGGACCTGAGCCTATACCCCTGGCTGTAAGCAAGCATAGCGAGGTCTTTAATCAATCCGTTCAAACCCTGCTTGATGACTATTATGCCATGACTGAAGGTTTTGTGAACTGGGATACTGTAGTCATCAATAAAGAAGCGGGAGACTTAAAGACTGAACTGGAAAAACTTCCCATTGATGAACTGAAAGTGGATACTACCGGCATTTATGAATCCATAATTGACCCGCTGGCTAATGCAAAAGCAGCCACAGCAACAATCGCTACAGATCCTTCCATCGATAACAAACGCGTAGCGTTCAATGCGCTCTCTGAAAATCTGCGCTTAATCTTTATCGTGGTAAAGTATGACCGTAATAAATTATACTGGCAGGAATGTCCCATGGCATTTGGTGAGGACCATCCTGGTAACTGGCTAAGCAAAACGGATGCGGTCCGCAATCCTTACATGGGTCTCAAACACCCGACCCATAAAGACAACATGCTTGAATGCGGTGGGCCTAAAGACACGATCAATTTTATGGCCATCGATACCAGTGGAAAGGCAGGCCAGCCCTGACCCTGTTCAAAACCTCCTTCATTACATTGTTATTTTGATTCGGGAATTGGCTGTATAGTGATCCCTTTTTGATCAACCGTGTATCATTCTCCTCCGCATTTTTTGAATTTCCTGCCGTAACTTCCTGACTAATTCTAAAAAACACCACATGCGAAAATTATCAGGTCTTCTGCTGTTGCTTGCCATTGCACTCTACTCTTCTGCACAGGAAAAACTGGACCTCGACATGATCAAAAAGATCAGGGAGGAAGGAACTGCCAATTCCAAAGTAATGGATATTGCTTTTCATCTAACGGATGTCAATGGGCCACGATTGAGCGCTTCACCCGGATTGATGAAGGCATCCAATTGGGCGAAAGATGAAATGACAAAATGGGGACTGGTCAATGCAGCCCTGGAGCCCTGGGGTGAATTTGGCAAGGGTTGGGAACTAAAGAAATCCTACCTGGCCATGACCGCACCCTACTATAAACCCCTGATCGCTTTTCCAAAAACATGGACAAAAGGAACCAATGGCCTCAAAAAGGCAAAGGTTATCCTGATCAAGGCAAAGGATTCCCTGGAATTGGAAACGTACAAAGGAAAGTTGAAAGGGAATATAGTTTTGCTTTATCGTACGGATACTTTACGTCAATCCTTCACAGCTGATGCAACGAGGTATACAGATGATGAGTTGCAAAGAATGGCTGATCGCACAGCTCCACCAGCTGGCGGTCCCGCCGGAGGCGGTAGAAGAGCGGCTGGTGGTGGCTCACTCACGATACCGCCAATTGTTTCTGCAGAGCAATTAAAAACCTTTGCTGAAAAAGAAGGGGCAACGGCAATATTAAGTTATAGCCCACGAGGGCATGATGGAACGTTATTCGTTCAGGGTGGGGGGGCTTATGCTGCCACCTCTCCGGAGAATTTTTGCGATGTGATGATCTCTATGGAAGATTATATGACTATTTGCCGGCTCACTGATGCAAATTATCCCGTGATGATTGATATAGATGTGAGCACTGCTTTTCAAACAAAAGATACCAAAGGATATAATGTGGTGGCGGAAATTCCGGGCACTGATCCTGTTCTAAAAGACGAGATAGTAATGCTGGGAGGGCATTTGGATAGCTGGCAATCAGCCATGGGCGCTACGGATAATGCAGCAGGTTGTTCAGTGATGATGGAAGTGATGCGCATATTTACTTCACTTGGCATTAAGCCACGCCGAACCATACGCATTGCATTATGGACAGGTGAGGAGCAGGGATTGCTGGGATCAAGAGGTTATGTAAAGAATCATTTTGCTGATCCGGCAACCATGGAGTTAAAACCGGAACACAGCAAACTTTCTGCATATTTCAATATTGATAATGGTACGGGAAAGGTCAGAGGTATCTATCTGCAGGGTAATGAAAAAGTGAGGGATATATTCACGCAATGGTTTGTCCCTTTTAATGATATGGGAGCAAAAACTGTAACCATCTCCAATACAGGTGGAACAGATCACCAGTCGTTTGATGCTGTTGGATTACCTGGATTTCAATTCATACAGGACCCAATAGAATACAGTACACGTACTCACCATACCAATATGGATTCGTATGATCATCTCATTGCTGATGATCTAAAACAGATCTCTGTAGTTGTGGCCTCATTTGTATATAATGCGGCGATGCGGGATGAGAAATTACCCAGGAAAGATCTACCTGCAGTGAGGCCGGCTGGGCAGAGAGGATTCTAGGTCTTTTAATTTGTCCCGGGCCTTCGATAAATAAATCTTACCAGCGCGTTCTTCTTATCATCTGATGTGAGGAACAGCTGGTAACGTTTTTCATTTGCATTAATGATCATCAGGGCTGTATTGGGAGGGATGGAACCAAGGTTTTCACCTATCATGATTACTTCTGCCTGCTGTTTTTGAAGATCTATTGGAACATAAACAGTGATCGGTTTTGCTGTCAGCATTTTGCGCGAGACTACCGGGCTATTGTTTACATAAACAGAGATCGTATCCCCGTCAATCTGTCCATTATCATAAAAATCCAGTTGAATGGCGCCAGTGTCCACAAAGATCTCTCGCACCAATTCATTCTTGCGGGCAATTAATTCGGGCCGTACCTCAGGTTTGAATGCCGATTTCTGGATACGCGTCATTACTATGCTACCGGGCGGACAGGTGCTTTTGCCATCCATGGTTTTGCCTGACCAGGACCCTCGCAACTGTTCTTCCTTGCCATCCGAAAAATACGCCAGCGCATACTTTTTGATGCACGGGATACAATCTGGAGGAATATGAAAAACAGCTACCTTCTGTTCTTCCATATTAAGAGATTTGCTGGAAGGATCATAAAGCCCTTCAAATTCCTCTTTTACATAATTGGTGGTATCTGAATAGTGGTAGGAAGAGCCAGTGATCCGGTTCCCTACAATCTGGAGTTGAAATTCGATATTATAAACCGGAAAGCAACCGCCTGGTTCCATTACAAGGCGTCCCTTCCAATATCCATTAATTTCCTGGGACACGGCACAGAAAACAAGCAGCTTCAATATAATGAAAATGAATATCCGGCGCATGAAAAATGAAAATAGAGGAAATAACCGAGGATAAGCTAAAAATTACAGAAACGGTTGACGTGGTTAAAATAGAAATCGGCCAAATCTATTGAGGCTTTTCATACCTGAACCGCACCATCGCATTCTTCTGTTCATTTGACGTGATGCGCACTTCAAACCGTTGCTCACCGGCTTCAACAATCATCAGGGAAGTATTGGGCGGAATGCGGCCAAGATTTTCTGCGACCATTACCAGCTCATGGTTAGCGTCCTGCTCATCCATTTTCAATTTGACGGTAAGGGGGCTGGCGGTCAACTTCTTTTTAGACAATACGAGTTTATTATCGAAAAATACAGATATGGTATCATCGTCGATCTCACCATTATCATAAAGTTTTACGGTTACATCCGGATCATGAACCACCAGTGACTTCATGAGTTCATTGGTCCTGGTCTTTAACACATCAGCTAACACTACCGGAGGCTTCACAGTCGCCTGATTTTTGATATCAGGCGCTTTTACCGTAAGGCTATCCTTGACTTTAGGAACATCAATATTGTTTCTCCTTGGAGGAATAGTTGTTTTGGCAGTGTTGGTGGTTGTCTGGGTCTTTGGCTTCACTGCTGTTATTCCTGTTTTTGGTTTCACTACTGGTGCACCTGCTTTGGGCTTATTGATGGGAGCCGGTGTAGCAGTTTTGGCCGTCGGGTTACTTACAGGTGGTTTGGAAGGAATATTTTTTGTAACAGCATTATTGGGTTTGCGCAGAAAATTCTCCAGAGGAAAATCAGAAGTTGTCACTTTGCGCAGAAACACTTTGCCCCCGCCACATTCACCCCACTCGTATGGATTTACTTTATCCTTGACTTCGGGTTTGCCCAGATAAGTTCCTTCAAGGAATTCTTCTTTACCGGATTTGGAATAGACGAGGTCATAATTCATGATGCAGGTATTGCCATATCCCATATTCCTGACTTCAACCGTTTTTATCTCCCGAATCCGGAAACTTCCTGCCGTGAGAGTAAAACTGCCGGTCATGGTGGCCTTGCCATAAAAACGTGTATCCAGGTACGAATAAGAAACTCCCGATACAGCAGCTGCCGTATTTTGTTTTACCTGGAATTCCAGTTTATAATTGTCCCCGTTATCAGAAACGAAATATCCACGCCAGATACCTGTGAGGGATTGCGAAAAAGAAATGATAGGTAAGGTACAGGCAAGGAGGAGAAAAACCCACAAAGTCTTAAATACCGGCTGTCTCATCGTCTCCAAAACTAGCAAATAAGGGCATATCGATTTAAAAAATGGGGCAATAGTTTGTTAATTTTAGATGAGTGGCATGGACTGATAATTATTTAACTTTGCCATCCTTTGAATAAAAAAGAAGAGAACTGAATGATCAATATTACGTTACCAGACGGGGCTATCAGACAATATGAAGCTGGCGTTACCGCATTAGACATAGCAAAATCTATTTCAGAGGGGTTGGCCAGGAAAGTGCTGGCCGCAAATGTGAATGGACAGGTTTGGGATGCTACGCGTCCTATTAACTCGGATGCAACACTGAAATTATTAACATGGACTGATACGGAAGGGAAAAGCACCTTCTGGCATTCCTCCGCTCACCTTATGGCAGAGGCGGTAGAAACGCTGTTTCCCGGAGTAAAATTCTGGGTGGGTCCTCCAGTTGAAAACGGATTTTATTATGATATGGACCTGGGTGACCGCAAGATGACTGAAGAAGACCTTGCCGCCCTGGAAAAGAAAATGAATGAGCTGGCAAAAAAGAATAATAACTATACACGCAGAGAAGTTCCAAAGCCAGAGGCCATTCAATATTTCACTCAGAAAGGGGATGAATATAAACTGGATCTGTTAAGTAATCTGGCAGATGGTGAGATCACTTTTTATACCCAGGGAGGATTTACCGATCTCTGTCGCGGTCCCCATATTCCAAACACCGGATTTATAAAAGCCATAAAACTGACCAGTATAGCGGGTGCTTACTGGAAAGGTGATGAAAAGAATAAAATGCTTACCCGCGTTTACGGTATCACATTCCCTGCACAAAAGGAACTGGATGAATACCTGCAGATGCTGGAGGAAGCAAAGAAGAGAGACCATCGAAAATTGGGCAGGGAGCTTGGCATCTATACCATGGATGATGATGTAGGTCCGGGATTGATCATGTGGCTCCCCAATGGAACCATCATCATTGAAGAGTTGGAAAAGCTGGCCAAAGAGACTGAACAGGAAGCAGGTTATCACCGGGTGGTAACTCCCCATATTGCCAAGGAGAGCATGTACCTGACAAGCGGTCACCTGCCTTATTATGCAGACAGTATGTATCCTCCAATGGAACTGGAAGGAGAGAAGTACTATCTCAGGGCTATGAACTGTCCGCATCATCACAAGATATTTGCTGCGGAACCTAAAAGTTATCGGGACCTTCCTTATCGAATTGCAGAATACGGAACTGTGTACCGGTATGAACAGAGCGGGGAACTGTTTGGGCTCATGAGAGTACGTTGCCTTCATATGAATGATGCGCATATTTATTGCACGAAAGAACAGTTTGAATCGGAGTTCAGGGCAGTGAATGATATGTACCTGAAATATTTTAAGATTTTCGGGATCGATAAATATGTGATGCGGCTGTCATTACACTCACCTGACAAACTGGGGAAAAAGTATGTGAACGAGCCGGAACTTTGGAAAGCAACTGAGACAATGGTCCGCGAAGTGCTGATCAATTCAAATATTCCTTTTGTGGAAGTGCAGGATGAGGCAGCCTTTTATGGTCCAAAGATCGATGTACAGATATGGAGTGTGATCGGCAGGGAATTTACGCTGGCTACCAACCAGGTAGACTTTTCACAGGGGCGCAGTTTCAAGCTGCACTATACCACCCAGGATAACCAGTCAGATACCCCCCTGATCATACACCGGGCGCCGCTAGGCACCCATGAGCGGTTTATTGGCTTCCTGCTGGAACATTATGCCGGGAAATTACCTCTCTGGCTGTGTCCCGTTCAGGTAAAAGTTCTACCCATTAGCGATAAGTTTCTGGACTACGCTAAAACAGTTTCAGATAAGCTGAAAAAAGCAGATATTCGTGTAGGGGTGGACGACAGGAATGAGAAAATAGGAAAGAAGATTCGGGATACGGAATTACTGAAAGTGCCTTATATGCTGGTGGTGGGTGAAAAAGAAATGAATGAAAATAAAGTGGCAGTAAGAAAACAAGGCACAGGTGAAAATGTTGTAGAAGGAGTAGATGAGTTCATTGAGAAAATAAAAGAAGAAGTAAAGAGTCGCGGGCAATCCCGATAGCAATCGGATCCGCTAAATTGAAAATAAAAAGTTAGAATCCCTCAATCCCTGTTGAGGATTTATAAAAATTAAATAATCAGGCTTTCGATCAGGGTAAGAAAGCGATTTCATATGGCAGTACCACAAAAAGGCGGAGGTGGCGGAGGATACAGACCACCTGGCCAAGGAGGAGGAGGGTTCAGACCACCCGGAGGCGGAGGTGGATTTAAAAAACCAGGTGGCGGTGGCGGTTTTAACAGAGGAAGATTTGTTCCTCGTAAAGAAGCAGAACATCGCATCAATCATTTCATCCGTGTTCCCCAGGTTAGACTTGTAGGGGATAATGTAGAACCGGGAGTGTATAGCACCCAGGATGCATTGCGGATGGCCCAGGAACAGCAACTTGACCTGGTAGAGATTTCGCCAAATGTTGATCCACCTGTTTGCAAGATCATTGACTACAATAAATTCCTCTACGATAAGAAGAAGAAGGAAAAAGAGATGAAAGCAAAATCCAAGGCCTCTGAGGTCAAGGAAATTCGCTTCACTCCCAATACAGATGATCATGATTTTGACTTCAAGGCAAAACATGCTGAATCCTTTCTAAAAGAAGGTAATAAGGTGAAAGCCTATGTGCAATTCAAAGGAAGAGCTATTCAATTCCAGGAAAGAGGACAGTTGCTGTTATTGAAATTTGCAGAGCGTCTTGCCGAAATTGGTATACTGGAAAGTATGCCAAAGATGGAAGGAAGAAGAATGCTGGCCATGTTTGCTCCCAAAGGCAAGAAAAAATAACGACGTTTTTTTATATTAAAACCCAGCGCTATAGCTGGGTTTTTTAATGTAGAAAAATGTCGGTTTCCCTATAATCAATCACCGTCTGTACAAAAACCCTGACAAAGGGTTGCAGGAACCCCTGCATTTGCTATATTGGCAGGATAATTTATTCACAACTACACTTATATGCGATTACCGCTTCGCCTAACGATTCTTGTTACTTTTTTTACCCTTGTTACCACCGCAATTTTAGCACAGCCCGGCAGACCAACAGGAGGAGGAACAGATAGTACCCGCTCTACCGGCCCTGGAGGATTTGGCGCACGTTCTACCGGACCAAAACCTTATAAAGAAGTCATCACTGCAAAAGCAGTTACAGATAATGGTTTGTTTGCAGTTCATAAACTCGATGATAAATACTTTTTTGAGATAGGGGATTCAATACTTGGAAGAGATATCCTGGTGGTGAACAGGATCTCCAAAGCAGCAGCTGGAATGCGCAATGGCTTTTTTGGATATGCAGGTGACCAGATCGGGCAGAATGTTATTCGATTTGAAAAAGGACCGAATAACCGGATATTCATGCGTACCATCTCTTATGCTGAATATGCAAAAGATTCCACTTCACCGATGTTTACTGCCGTTAATAATTCCAATATACAACCCATAGCAGCAGCTTTCGATATTAAAGCATTTTCAAAGGATTCAACTGGCAGTGTGATTGAAATGACGGATTACATTAATAGTGATAATGATATCCTGTATTTCAATAGTGGATTGAAATCAACCATGCGGGTTGGAGGTCAGCAAACTGATAAATCTTATATCACTGGAGTAAGATCCTATCCAACTAATGTTGAGATCAATGTGGTAAAGACCTATACACGCTCGCCCGGTATTTCGCTTGGAGGCGGCCCCGGTGGAGCTGGTGGTGGTAGCAATGCAGGGGGGAATTTGACGGTAGAACTGAATAGTTCAATGATACTGCTTCCGAAAGATCCCATGCAAGCCAGGAATTATGATCCACGCGTCGGATTCTTTGCGATAGGTTATACTGATTTTGATTCCAATCCCCAGGGAGTGGAAGCCGTACGTATTGTGCAACGCTGGAAACTGGAACCAAAAGATGGTGACTGGGAGAAATATAAAAGAGGAGAATTGGTTGAACCTAAAAAACCGATCATATTCTATATTGATCCCGCCACTCCCAAAAAATGGGTTCCTTATCTGATACAGGGTGTGAATGACTGGCAGGTTGCCTTTGAAAAAGCCGGCTTTAAGAATGCAATCATTGCCAAAACAGCGCCTACCAAAGCGGAAGATCCTGAATGGAGCCTGGAAGATGCGCGCTATTCGGCTATTGTCTACAAACCATCTGATATTGCGAATGCAAGCGGGCCACGTATTAGTGATCCACGTAGTGGCGAGATCATGGAAAGCCATATCAACTGGTATCATAATGTTATGGAGCTGATCCATAACTGGTATTTTATACAATGCGCCCCAGTTGATACTGGAGCCCGCAAAATGATCTATGATGATGAATTGATGGGACAATTAATAAGATTCGTTTCATCACATGAAGTAGGACATACACTCGGCCTTCGACATAATTATGGTTCGAGTTCTACAGTTCCCGTTGAAAAGCTTAGAGACAAAGCATGGGTTGAAGCCAACGGACATACTCCATCCATTATGGATTATGCACGGTTTAACTATGTAGCACAACCAGAAGATCATGTTGGTCGTGCTGGATTGTTTCCACGCATTGGAGATTATGACAAGTGGGCCATAGAGTGGGGGTATAAATTGTTCCCTCAATATAAAACGGCTAATGAAGAACAGGCTTATCTGAATACCTGGGTGATAGACCGGCTTAAAAATAACCGTCTCTTTTTCGGAACTGAAACCAATCCTGATGATCCGCGTTCACAAAGGGAACAGGTTGGAGATGATGCCATGAAAGGAAGCATGTATGGAATAAAAAATCTGCAGCGCATTGTACCCAACCTTATTCAATGGACAAGTGAACCTGCCAAGGACTATAGTAACCTGCGCGAAATGTATACTGCTCTCACCAGTCAGTATGGAATGTACATGGGCCATGTGGCCAAGTATGTTGGTGGCATTACGGAAACTCCGAAAACAGTGGAAGAAAAAGGCGGTATTTATGAAATTACTCCAAAGGCAAAACAAAAGGAAGCAGTGGAATTTCTGAATAAGCAATTATTTGCGACGCCTTCCTGGCTGATCAATAATGATATTTTCGACAGAACCGGACAGAATGCAATTCAGACTATTGGATCTCAGCAGGACGCTGTTTTAAATCGTTTATTGGGAACTTCTACTCTGGGCAAGCTGATTGATGCAGAGGCTGAACTCGGTTCAGCAGCGTATTCCATGGCGGATATGTTCAGCGATCTGAAATCTGGCATATGGAGCGAATTGCCAGGAAGAAGGAAAATTGATGTTTATCGCCGGAATCTTCAGAAATCCTATGTTGATATATTATCCGGGTTAATAAGTAATCGTGGCGGGGGTGGTGGAGGTATTATCATCATTTTAGGGGGCGGAGCATCAACCAGCACCAATCCTGACAAATCCGATATCAAGAGCTTTGTAAGGGCGCATTTGGCCGCTATAAGGTCTGAGGCAAGAGCTGCGGCAGCCGGAACAGCTGATGCCATGAGCCGGTATCATTTACAGGATATTGTATCAAGGATCGATAAAGCGCTGGATCCCAAAGAGTAAAAGGCGGAAGCTTAAATTAATACATAGGAGCCGGATGGACAGTCAGTAATGATTGTCTTTCCGGCTCCTTTCCTTTGGATAGCTATTGGGTTCCCAATTCCCATCCTATGGTTATCCGGGTTCTTCCCGGAATCCGGATAGCCGCCCCCTGAAATCCGGATAGGCAAAGGATACCCATCAGCCTTGCAAAGGACAGGCATCAGCAATACTTTGGATACACGGATGCGATACATTATCTTTGCACCCCGCTTCCAAAGGCAGTGCCCGGGAGGAAGCGTATTCCTGAAGAGGTTCGACAAGGATCCCCCTGTGGGGAACGCCTCAAGGGTACACTCAAATACTAGGTAAAATGCCTAAAGTAAAAACGAATTCCAGCGCCAAAAAACGCTTCAAAGTAACGGCTACTGGAAAAATAACTCACCAAAAGAGTTTCAAACGTCACATTCTGACGAAAAAAACAAAGAAACGGAAACGCAATATGCGCCTTGACGGAACGGTAGCAAAATCCCATATGGATTTTGTAAAGCGCCTGTTGAGATTAAAGTAAGCCCTCTCTGGTGCTTCTATTTTTTTCCTTTTACTTTTAAATTATTAAAATATGCCTCGTTCAAAAAATGCTGTAGCCTCCAAGGCCCGCCGCAAAAAGATATTAAAACAAGCCAAAGGATTCTATGGCAAACGTAAAAACGTTTTGACCGTAGCCAAGAATGTTGTTGAGAAAGGGATGACTTACATGTACGTGGGTCGTAAACTCAAAAAAAGAGAATATCGTCAATTGTGGATTGCCCGTATCAATGCGGCTGTTCGTGAAGAAGGATTGACTTATTCCGTTTTCATCAACAAACTTCAGCAAAAAGGAATTGAGCTGGACCGCAAGGTGCTGGCAGACCTGGCTATGAACAACCCGGAGACCTTCAAGACCCTGGTTGCTTCTGTTAAGTAATCTGTGTTAACTAATCATTACCGGCTTCGCCTCCAAGGCTACAAATAGCAACAAATCGATGGCCGACAAATAGTCTGAGGCCCCCGCCGTTGGCGGGGGTTTTTTTTACCTGTAGAATTTACCAATCCTATACATTTGTACTCGAAAATTAAAAAATTTAACCGGCAAGATTCTCAATGAATAATACCTACAACGACCTGGTGCAACAAACCTTCAATTTCCCCCAGGAAGGATTTGATACTAAAGATGGATACCTGCAGTATAATAATGTAGATATAAAGGCGCTGATCGACAAGTATGGCACTCCGCTGAAGCTCACCTTTCTTCCCAAGATCGGTATGCAGATAAAAAAAGCGAAGTCCATGTTTGCCGCTGCCTTTAAAAAGCATAAATATGAAGGAAAGTATGTGTACTGTTATTGTACCAAGAGTTCTCACTTCAGCTTTATTGTGGAAGAGGCCCTGAAACATGATATTCACCTGGAGACTTCTTATGCCTACGATATCGAGATCATCAAAAAGCTCTACGAGAAAAAAAAGATATCCAAGGAGATCAATATTATCTGCAATGGCTACAAACAAAAAAGCTATACCCGCAGAATTGCCAACCTGCTCAATAGCGGATTTTCCAATGTAATACCGGTACTGGATAATAAGGATGAGCTGAAAGAATATGCAAAAAGTGTGAAAGTGCCCTTTAAACTGGGAATTCGCGTAGCTGCAGAAGAAGAACCTACCTTTCCATTCTATACGTCACGACTCGGCATCAGGGCAAAAGATATACTGGAGTTCTATGTTGACAGGATTGAAGGATATGAGAGCAAATTTCAATTGAAAATGCTCCATATTTTCCTGAACAAGGGGATAAAAGACGATATCTACTACTGGAGTGAACTGAACAAAATCATCAACCTCTATTGCCAGCTAAAAAAGATCTGCCCTGAACTGGATTCAATTAATATTGGTGGTGGCTTCCCGATCAAGCATTCCCTTGGATTCAATTATGACTACCAGTTCATGATCAATGAAATTGTGGGCAATATCAAAGCAGCCTGCAAAAAAGCCAAAGTGCCCATGCCGAATATCTTCACAGAGTTTGGTAGTTACACAGTAGGAGAAAGTATGGCGCATATCTACAGCGTAGTAGGTGAGAAGATCCAGAATGACCGCGAAAACTGGTACATGATCGACTCATCTTTCATTACCACACTGCCAGACACCTGGGGTATTGGTGAAAGATTTCTGCTGCTGCCCATTAATAAATGGGATACCGAATATCAGCGGGTTGTATTAGGTGGGATAACCTGCGATAGCCATGACTATTACGATTCAGAAGAACATATCAATGAAGTATTCCTTCCGAAAATAAATAATGGTGAACCACTTTATCTCGGTTTCTTTCATACCGGAGCTTACCAGGACCAGATCAGCGGTTATGGAGGCATCAAACACTGCCTGATACCATCACCCAAACATATCATCGTGGATTATGATAAAAATGGGAAGATGGTTGATTGGGTTTATGCGAAGGAACAGTCTGCGCAGAGCATGTTAAAGATCTTAGGATATGTATAAAAATAAAGGGCTATTTTTTAGCCCTTTATTTTTATACATACATTATATGAATTACCTGTGGCGGCCGTGATATCTTCTCCAGTCGTTGTATTGCGGACTGCTATAATATCCCCGGTTCATATATCTTCTGTCGAGGTAATAACGATTACCATACCCTCTCCAGTAAATATAACCGTTGGGTGCACGATAATAATAACGTCCATCAGAATACCTGCTGACCGGGTAACCAGGACCTGCGCTAAGAATTAATGAAACTGAAGTACGTGGCGGGGGAGGTGGGCCTCCATACCCATAATCACGTTCATAATATCGACCAGAACTACAGCTGGCCAGGGTAATCAGGCCTACGATCAATGCCGCCGGTACGAACCATATTTTTTTCATACGCGATGATTTTATTAATAGACGGCAATGGTTGGCCCAAAATAACTTAAGGAATGTTAATAGGTGAGATTTTTTCATCTCATTAACAAGTCTGAATTCCAGAGGATTTGCTTATTTCCTGAGCCGATACTTCTTATTAACCTTGGGACTGTTAAAATAATCATTCAATTCCTTTTCAGACATTTCGTAGGTGATGTCAACAGGAACATCGATCAATTGCATCTGGCTTTGTTTGAGCTCTTCCTTCAATTTGGTGATCTTGGTGAGAATTGTGGGGTCCTTATCACCCACAATAGAGTATTCATATAGCATATACTCCAGGCGCTTGATTGAATTGCGTACCAGAGATGCCTGGTTTTGTTCAACAACCTTATTGGGGGCTGAGGCTTCTTTGCCAGGTACCAGCGCAAGACCAACACTGGGAAGTATCTTGCCGGCATTCTGGGCAGATTCTCCACCTGAAGTAGAAAGTATGGTTCCAGTAAGGGCCGTAGAGGCAGAAGTGAGATCGAAACCGGTACGTGCGGATTTTGTTTTCTTCAATTTCTTATCCAGTTGCAGGAACGTGAACTTCAGCCTCAGCAGGTACGTCTTGATATTATTAACAAGCATATTGTATTCCTGCACGGCCAATGGATAGTTCAATGCGTCCTTAACAATAATGCGGACATTGGCAGTGTCCTTCACTTTGAAACGGGTAGTACCAATAAAGGTCAGGTTTACGATCTTGACCTTCCCGGAATCTGTTTCTTTTGTAAAATCATAGTCCGGTGTCCAGCTGAATTCGTCATTACAGGATTTTACCGCCTTATAATTATGAAGAGGAACATTGCTGTAAAACAGTATTTCATCAATGGGGAAATTGCCGGATTCGCACTGGACCTTGAAAGAAACCTGTTCACCTTCCTCAACAACCAGGGTGCTGGCCACACTTGGTTTTACTTTGGGCATTAAAACTTCTGTATTATAAAAAACCAAAGTAAAGGAAGTGTCTACTTTTTCATTGGCATTCGAAAGGTTCTGCACGCCAAGCTTTACGGTATAATCAACATCGTATTTCAGTTTTCCGGACAGAAAGAAAGATTTATCAGCCTTGAAACTCAGCAAGCCATTGTCTTTATTGATCTTCAATCCCACAGGAGAATTCTTCAGGTACCAGTAATACTTTGATTCATCCTTGTTTATCTGAAGCTGGTAAGAAAGCATGGAATCTACAGCAATGGTAAAATAGGGATTGAGATTAATGATACGAAGGGTTGTATCCAGGTTAGCAACGGTTGTAACGGCTAACGAGTCAACTGGGGTCTGGGACCTGGCTATCCCCGTCGAGAGTATCCCGATAGCTATCGGGACGAATAATTTAAACATGGTTTTTCTAAGCATACATGTAGTTGGCAAATGTTCGCAAACTTAGTCAGTTTCTATAAAGTATTTGCATCAAAATTATTGTGTAAATAAAAAACCCCGTCGTGGAAACGACAGGGTGTAAACCAAAACCAACTGCTTATGAGAAAGCTTTTTATTACTGAATTGTAATTTCTTGTGCTGATGTTTTGACTTGTTCCTTCTTTGGAAGGTTTAATGTTAAAACACCATTAACATATTTTGCTTCAATTCCTGAGGCGTCAATTTTTTCGTCGATTGTAAAAGATCTCTTAAATGAACGATAGCTGTATTCCTTACGGATCTGTTTTTCATTTTCATTTTTTGCTTCTTCTTTCTTCTCAGCAGATATTGTCAGCGTATCCTGCTCAATATTTACCTTGAAGTCATTTTTCTCAAAACCCGGTGCCACCACTTCAACCTGATAGCCTTTTTCTTTTTCCTTGATATTTACCGGTGCAAATCCATTCAATTGATTAATGCCATTCTTATACAAGACGGGGAGTTCTGAAAAAAGGTCGTCCATCAAATTGTTAAAAGATTTTTCAAACGGACGATGGCTGAATTTCACGTGTGTCATAATTATCTGTTTTAAAGTTTTAATTTTTTTGGTTACACTATCTATTTTTCAAAGTCTGTACCGGGACGTTTTTTATGCCAATAACAGTAAATTGCAATAGCTGATACGACATATTTGCAGTCGACCTTAACTACAACTGACATTATTACCATTTATAAACTATAATGAACTTTTTTGGTACTTTTGCGTTGCTCATAAAAACACATAACTAATGTATCCCCAGGAAATAGTATTACCGATGAAAGAGGAGTTGACGGAGAATGGATTTTCCGAACTGCTCACCTCAGATGAAGTGGAAGCCCAGCTAAAGAAACAGGGCACCACGCTGATCATGATTAATTCTGTATGCGGCTGTTCTGCAGGTTCTGCCCGTCCGGGTGTATTGATGGCAGTTGCAAACTCCAGGAATAAACCCGATTTTCTGACAACAAGTTTTGCCGGTTTTGATATTGAAGCGGTGAATACTTTGCGTCAGCATTTAAGGCCATTTCCGCCTTCGTCACCAGCTATTGCATTATTTAAAGATGGACAACTGGTACATTTTATAGAACGTCACCAGATTGAAGGAAGGCCTGCTCAAATGATCGCGCATAACCTGATCGGCGCATTTGATGAATACTGCAACTAAGGCATTATCCTGAATTATACTACCAGCGCATGATGTATTTCTCCGGAAGTAATATATTATGCGCTGGTTTTGTTTAAATACAGCTAATGCAGTTGGTCAATTAATATTCTCCTTGAATTATTTTCCATTGTATATTCGCCAACTTAACCAATAGCACGTAAATGTATCCCAACCTTTATTACGCGTTTAAGGATTTGTTTGGAGTAGAGTGGAAGTTCCTGCGGTTTGTAAATTCCTTTGGTTTTTTTGTAGCCATTTCTTTTATACTGGCAGCTGTTATCCTTGCTGCAGAATTGAGGAGAAAGAGCCGTCAGGGCCTTCTTCAGCCAAAGGAAATGGAAGTAATGGTTGGACAGCCTGCAACTATTGGGGAATTGATCCTGAATTTTCTGTTAGGGTTTTTGTTAGGTTATAAAATACTTGCCCTTTTTATACTCGATAGTTCAGCCACAGAAGATCCTCAGGCCTTTATTTTCTCAGGCATAGGGTCCTGGCCGGCAGGTATCATCCTGGGGCTGCTGTTTGCCGGTTTGAAATGGTATGAAAAGAACAAGCAAAAACTGCCCAAACCGGAAAAAAGAGTGGTCCGGATCTGGCCACAGGACAGGGTGGGGGAAATAACCATTCTGGCGCTTATTTTCGGGCTTATCGGGGCAAAAATGTTCGACATTTTCGAGAACTGGAGCGGCTTTTTGAAGGATCCGTCATCCTATCTTTTTTCTCCCTCAGGATTAACCTTTTATGGCGGACTTATCTGTGCTGCACTAGCTATCTGGCTTTATGCGAGAAAGCACAAGATCACCTTTTGGCACCTGAATGATGCGGCCGCGCCTGCCCTTATGCTGGCGTATGCCCTTGGCAGAATTGGCTGCCAGGTGTCTGGAGACGGTGACTGGGGCATCTATAATTCAGCCTATACCGTGGATCAGCAAACGCATATTTCGGTAGCTGCGTCTCCTGGTCAATTCCAGGAGGCTCTTCAGAACAACAGTACCTTCTTTCTCAGGGAGCATGAAACCCTCCAGGAAGTGCCCCATAGAGCGTTTAAAAAGCCTGGCGCCCTGAGCTTTTTACCGGTATGGTTCTTTGCCTATGATTACCCTCATAACGTTAATGATTTTGGAGTTCCTATTGCAAATTGCACTGATAAAAAGTATTGCAATCATTTGCCGGTACCGGTATTTCCAACCCCCCTTTATGAAGTTATAACAGGGTTGCTGCTGTTTGCTTTGCTTTGGGCAGTTCGCAAAAAACTGAAGGTGCCTGGCACTTTATTTGCTTTATACCTGATGGTGAACGGGTTAGAACGGTTTTTAGTGGAAAAGATAAGGGTCAACACCCGTATTGAATCCCTTCCGTTCCATCCAACCCAGGCAGAAGTGATATCGACACTGCTCTTTTTAAGTGGCTTGATACTTTGGATCGTATTAAAACGCAAAGCAGCAAGGGAAAAATCCACCACCTAATGCATGCCAAAAAAAATAAATCTCATGTTTGGCAATTTGCGCAAATCGATGAAATGCACGCCCCGCTTAACTTCCATTGCCTGAAAAAAAATTTTTCACCGGATTGACG
>JAJKIP010000158.1 GCA_021154405.1 Segetibacter sp.
ACCAGCTATCCCTTTCAGGCGGAACTGGAAAGACAAGGATCTATACGAGTGTTGCTCTTTATAATGAAGAAGGAACCACGCTTCGCTCTGATATGAGCCGCGTCACTTTACGTAATAATATAGATTACTCGGACGACAGGTTTACGATGTCTGTATCTTCTCAATTTGGATACACCAAACGGAATTTTGAACAAAACAATGCGTTCAATACGAGCAACCCATTTGCCACATCGGCTCTTGCGGTACCTTATCATAAAGTTTACAACCCCGATGGTTCTTTTGCAACTGGAACAGGAACAAAATATGTTGGAACCAATCAGTTGGATCTGACATACTGGGACAGGAACTATAATGATCAGTTCAAGGGAACAGTTGGGTTTAATTTCGCTTATAAAATTACAAAGGATGTAACTGCTGCTTTGGTAGCTGGCGTTGACTTCCGCGAAACCCAGAATACTATCTACGGAAGCAAGCTGGCATATAACAGGCTTTCTTCTGCCACTATCACAACAAATGCAGGTTCACAACAGGAATCAATGAGCCGCTTCCTCTCTGGTGATGTAAGACCTTCACTGGCTTATCGCCATCTGTTCAACAACAGGCATGAAGTGGAAGTACAGGCAATTGGTGAATACATCAGGGAATTTGCGAAGAACTTCAACTATACAGGTTACGGTACAGATCCCAAAAGACCCAATACACCTGCTGCCATTCAACAGGGTAATGCAACCAACCAGTTATTTGCTGTTGTAGGTGGCAGAAAAGCAAGGTCAACCCTGGTGTCAGGTTTGACAGTTGCAAGATATACGCTTGATAACAAGTATACCTTCACAGGTTCTTATCGTTATGATGGTTCATCCAAGCTGCCAAAGGATACAAGATGGCAGGGCTTCTATTCAGTAGGTGCTGTCTGGGAAATCTCCAAAGAGAATTTCATGGCCAATATGAGAGCTATCAACTCTTTGCGAATTAAAGCAAGTTATGGCGGATCAGGTAACTCAGATAATTTCCCTGCACAGGATGGAACAATTTTCACAGGTTATTATCCTTATCAACCCACTTATACCCAGGGATCCTATTCAGGTATTCCAACAATCATCGCCACTTATGCCGGAAACCCGGAATTGAAATGGGAAACAACCTGGGTTACCAACCTGGGACTTGATTTTCAACTTCTGAATAACAGGCTTTATGGTGATGTGAATGTTTATGACAGACGCACCAAAGATCTTTTTGTAGGAAAACAACTTTCTGCAACTGCTGGTTTTGGTAATGGCGCTACGCTTGATATCAATATAGGAGAGTTGCAAAACAAAGGTGTTGAATGGAATATTAATGGAGAAGTATTGAGGACAAAAAACCTTGTGTGGACTTTGTTCTCAACCGGCTCATATAACCACAATGAAATATTAAGCCTCGGCGGACTTCCAGACATTCCAGACGGAGGTACAGGAAAATACAGTGTTGGAAAACCATTGGGCACTCACCTTGAAGTAAAATGGGGTGGCGTTGATGCTGCTACTGGTGCTCCTTTATATTATACAAAGGATGGCAAGCTCACTTCAGATTATGCTTTGGGTGAGCCTGTTCAGGAATTCGGCACATGGGAATCTCCCTGGAAAGGCGGTTTTGGGACCAGCCTTCGTTATAAAGGATTTGATTTTTCAGTATTATTTAGCTGGCAGCAGGGCGCAATGAAAGTTGACAACCTGGAATACTTCCTGGAAAACCCAACTGGCTTCATGCTCCCAGGTTACAACCAATCATCTGACCTGAACTTCTGGAAAAAGCCAGGTGATATAGCCAGTACACCCAACCCGCTGTATCCTGTAAATTTTTCCTCCAAGATTATTCATGATGCATCCTTTGTCCGTTTGAGAGATATAACTCTCTCTTATATTGTTCCGCAACAAACTGTTGAAAAAACAAAGTTCATCTCTAATATTCGTCTGTTTGTTCAGGGCACTAACCTGTTCATGTGGACAAAATGGAGAGGACGGGATCCTGAAGCAGGCTCCGTTAACCTTAACATCAGTGAATATCCCAACCCGAGGGCATTTACAGGTGGTATAGATATTACATTCTAACTCTTAAACGGATTATATTATGATAATGAAATATAAAAAATACTCTATCATACTTGCAGCAGCTATCCTGGTATTGAGCAGTTGCAAGAAACAGCTGGACCTTCAGCCTACTGACTCATTTAGCGATGCCAACGCCTTTCTTACTATGGAAGATATCCAGTTTGGAGTGAACGGTGCTTATGGGCGTTATCGCACTTACTCAAATGATATGTATACGAATGCGCTTACTTCCGATGAAGGAAAGCTAGGTTTAGATAATGCCGGTCAGGGCGCATTGACCTATCGTTTTCAATATGGTTCTGATCCTACAACTGGTGGCGACGTAGTTGCAGCCTGGGGTGGTTATTATGCCATGATCGATCAAATAAACCGGGTGCTTGCCAAAGTAGGTACGGTAACAGCTACGGCTGCGCAGGAACCAAGAAGGAATATCCTGAAAGCACAATTGCTGGCTTTGCGTGGAATAGCTCATTTTGAATTGCTTCAAACTTATTGCAAGAGGTATAGTGCCAGTGAAAAGGGAGTTCCCATTATGCTTACTTCAAATGTGTTATCAATACCTCCACGCAATACGATGGGGCAGGTAATGACACAGATTGAAACTGACCTCGCAGATGCAAAAGCACTGTTGCCAGCAATAACTGCCGCCAATTTCAGTGATACTGTAATGAACAAGGTCAATATTGCTGCTTACCAGGCCAGGATCGCCTTATTTAAGGAAGATTTTAATAATGCAATCACCTATGCTTCGGAGGTAATCACGGCAAACGTGAAGCCACTGGTTACTGGTGCCGCATTTTCAGGCATATGGACTGATGCCAATAACAATGAAACATTGTTCCGCCTCAGGTATGCTACCTCCGCTGATGGTACTCTTGGTGCCTTGTGGACAACAACTGGTGGACAAATCTACATTGCCCCTTCAGACAAACTGGTAGCAGCGTTTGAACCGAATGATATTCGTAAGGCAGCCTATATTGGCACTTTATCTCCCGGCAATAATTACGTGAACAAGTTCTTTACTTCAAGCAGAGGTGGACGAGTTGTAGATATTAAAGCCTGCCGCATTTCCGAAATGTACCTGATCCGGGCAGAAGCCCAGGCAAGGAAAGCCTCTCCAAATGTGCCAGCGGGCCTCGCGGACCTGATTACTTTACGTACTCAGCGTTTTTCTACAGCACCGCCTGCTCTTGCCGTTACAACTCCTGCTGAACTACTGACGGCTACTCTGAGAGAAAAATTTGTGGAGTTGTGCTTTGAAGGTTTCCGATTCTTTGATCTGAAAAGAAACGGGCTTCCTGTTCAAAGACTTGCATCAGATGCTAACGCGGCATGGCAAACGCTGGATGCAGCAAACTATCGTTTCGTTTATCCTATTCCAAGAGACGAGACTGATGCTAATCCCAATATGGCCCAAAACGATAGTTATTAAAATTTGAATGGCTGATGACCGTTTTTATAGTCCTCAGCCATTCATTCAACCCATAAATTAAGAAGTATGAAAAGAATAATAAACTTATTACTGGGTAGTTTGCTGCTTGGTATTGTATTTACAGGTTGTGACAAGACTAAGCTGTATAAGGTAAAGGAAGCGGATGCCCAGGTTCATTTCACCGGCGGTGCAGTTCAGAATTATGCTGTTCGCGCTGCTAATCCAGCTGTTTACAATGTTGCAATAGGCACTACTGATGTGAGCGATGCGGACCGTAACGTTACCTTCACCGTTACATCCAAAACAGGCGCTGCTGCAGGTACACAATATACAATTGGAGCCGCCAATAACACCGTTGTTATTCCTGCGGGAAAGAGCACAGCAGTTATTCCTATTCAGGGAATTTACGCTGGTTATCCTGTTGGCAGGATTGATACGCTTGTTATTACCCTTACTGAACCTTCCGTAAAGGTTGCAGGATTTGACAACACAGTAAAACTGGCCATTGGTGATATTTGTGTTGAAGGTCTTGCATTCAACATAAACAGCTTTGCGGGTAACTATGCAAATACAAATGAAGATTTTGGAGGTCCTTATGGCCCATATACTACAAGTATTTCGAACATCACTCCTATTAATGCTACTTCGGCTACCATAAAGGTTTATAATATTTTTGATGCAGGTTGGGGTCCTATTACATTCACGTTGGATTGGTCAACGCCTGGAGCACTGACAGCCACTGTTGTTCCTCAAACCTCTGGCATTGGAGATGCAGGAACGCTAAGCGCCACTTATGCAGGTCAACAGGTAGCAGTACGTCCATTCTCCGGACAAACCGGCACATGGTCTTCCTGCAACGGTACATTGACATTAAAAATGCAATTGGGAGTAGCCGGACTTGGCTATTTTGGAACCTTGTATACTGTGAATATGAAGCGATGAAACTGATTACATAAAAGAAAGAGGCCATACAGATTGCTGTATGGCCTCTTTCTTTTATGTAACATCTTATTGAATTAATGAAGAACCTCCGAAAGTTTAGCTTCCAGTTTAGGGCCTCTCAGCGCTTCCGCAATTACTTTTCCCTGCGGATCAACCAGCACATTGAAAGGAATTCCATCAAATTTATAAAGAGGGATCACGCTGCTCTCCCAGAACTTCAGGTCGCTCACATGCGTCCAGCTCAATTTATCATCCTTTATAGCTTTTACCCAATCTTCTTTCCCACCCGGCCGGTCCAGTGATACACCGAGCACGGTAAAATTTTTATCCTTGTACTGATTGTAAGCACTTACAACATTTGGATTCTCCGCCCTGCAGGGTCTGCACCAGCTTGCCCAGAAATCTACCAGCACGTATTTCCCTTTAAAGGAGCTCAGCTTTACTTCTTTTCCGTTTACATCAGGCAAGGCAAAATCAGGCGCCTCTTTGCCCACCCAACTGGCAGACATGGCTTTCTGTTCTTCATCCTGCAAACTTTTATTAATAGAGGCAATAGCACTGTGAGATGGAAATTTTGTAGCGGCTTCAGCCAGAATAGCTTTAACCTGGTCATTATTTAACCCTTCCAGGCCAAAACCTGCACCATTGGCCGTTGATTGATAATAGCCCAGTTCAAACAATAAAAGTGCAGGGTCATTTGCTTTTCTGAATGCTTCTTCTGAATATGATTTAATCCTTGCTGCAATCGTTTTTTGCTCGGCCATCAATGGCAAGAGCAAACTGTCTGAAGCACCGGCATTGCGCAAGCTATCGGTCTGGTTAACATTCATGAATATTTGCTGCAGGTCCTTATTAAAAGTTACTGTAAAATCTTTCATCTGCTGACTGGCTGGAGAACCTTTTACTTCATAAGATTCTGCAAACTGATTTTTCTCTTTACTCATTTTGATTGCCAGGTCTACAGAAGGAGCATCATTGATTACTGATACAACGGGATAGGCATTCTTATCAAGCCTGAGATTAAGCACTACTGATTCTTTTGAAGAACCCTTGAGGGAAAATTTGCCGTCTGCACCCAGTGTAGCGGAATCAACCAGTTTAGGCTGCATTGTGGTAGCTGGCACTTCTTCCAGGTATATCTTTTTGGCTACATTATTTGTGATTGTACCATTTACAGTAAAGGAATTTTCACTCGATTTGTTATTGCAGGAAACCAGCCAACTGATGGACACGATTCCCAGGATAATTTTATACATGGACTTTCCAGTTTGGAATTTTTAATGATTACTTTATTTATGCTTTCAATTTCTCGAGCAGTAGTTCGTTGGTAACCTTGGGATCGGCTTTACCCTTTGATCTTTTCATCACCTCGCCAACAAAAAGTGAAAGAACACCTTTTTTCCCTTTTTTATATTCCTGGACTTTTTCAGCATACTTAGTCAGCACTTCATCGATCAGCGGTTCCAGTGAAGACGCATCCGACTGCTGGATGAGATTTTGTTCAATGGCTGCCAGTTCCGGTTGGGCGGAAGGATGCTGAATCAGGTAAGGTAGTAATCTTGAAGAGGCAGATGAAAAACTAAGCTTTCCACTTTCCACCAGTTGTATCAATTCGGCTACCTTTTGTGCAGATAAAGGAAATGCATCGATTTCCTTATTGTTTTCATTCAGCCATGATCTGACCGGACCAGTCATCCAGTTGGAAGCCGCCTTATAATTGGAAGTGTGTTGAACTATGGCTTCAAAATAATCAGCTATTTCCTTTTCTTCTGTAAGCACCTGCGAATCATATTCCGACAATTGCCATTGACCGGTATATTTCTTTATCCGCTCTTCCTGTAAGGCAGGAATGGATTGGCGAATCCGGTCAATAAATTCATCCTCCAATAGAAAAGGAGTCAGATCTGGATCAGCGAAATAACGATAATCATCGGCATCTTCCTTATCCCTTATCGCAATAGTGACAGAGCGATCTGCATCAAAACTTCTTGTTTGCTGAATGATGGTTTCGCCTCTTTCAATCATATCTACCAGACGTTTGGATTCCACTTCAACAGCTCTTTTTGCATTACGAATTGAATTGAGATTCTTGATCTCTACCTTGGTACCGAGTCTGGTTTCGCCCTCCCTTCTTACAGATATGTTCACATCACAGCGAAGACTTCCTTCTTCCATATTTCCATCGCACACATCCAGGTAACGTAACAATTTCCTGAGTTCGGTAAGGTAGGCATAGGTTTCATCAGCGCTTCGAAGATCGGGTTCACTAACTATTTCAATTAGCGGAGTGCCTGCACGATTCAGGTCAATACAGGTACTTGCATCATCCGCATCATGAATACTTTTACCGGCATCTTCTTCCATATGGATGCGGTTAAGCCTGATCTTCCTTTCAGTGCCATTGACCTTTATGGAAATATAGCCGCCTTTACAAACAGGAGTTGTATGCTGGGATATCTGGTATCCTTTGGGAAGGTCGGGATAGAAATAATTCTTGCGTGCGAAGTAGTTATTCTTTTCAATCTCACAGTGACAGGCCAGTCCCATTTTCACAGCAAATTCAATCGCCTTCTTATTCATCTTTGGAAGTGTGCCCGGGTGTGCCAAAGTGATGGGGCTCACATGGGTATTAGGAGCTGCCCCATAGGCTATTGCATCACCGCAAAACAACTTTGATTTTGTTAGTAATTGCGCATGTACTTCCAGACCTATGACTGTCTCATATATATGCTTTACTGCCATGTACGAAACTGTAAAAATAACTCATTTTGTGCAGGCCGATGTTAAATAAAAAACCCCTCCCGGGGAACCGGGAAGGGGATACTACATGCGTGATATATATAACTAGAGATCTGCGGTTTTGAGTTTCCTCGGGATCTTCACCTCAATATTCTCTGTCTTCCCCTTCCTTTGGATTTTCATTTTCAGGGATACCTTATCCTTGCTTTCTTTTACGATCTTAACAACCTGATCCGCACCAGTGATGGCAACGCCATCAATCTCTGTGATCACATCATCTTCCTGTAAACCGGCCTTGGCTGCATTGCTGTCTTCATCCACATCAATTACTTTGACGCCTTTTCCATCTTCAGCATCCTGAACAAACAGTCCGAGTTTGGGACTACCACTTGACCAGTTCCAGTTCTGTCCCTGGATACGGGGGAAGGACTGAATACGTGGCATTTGGTCAAGGTTCAGATTGGGCATTGAATAAGAATAGGATTGTCTTACACCTTTCCATTTGCCTAATTCAGCCGTTACTTTCTGTTCCTTGCCATCACGTAAATATGTAATGGAGACTTTATCGCCTGGTTTATGTTTTTTGATGGCAGACGTGAGATCATCCGGGCCATCAATATTGCTGTCATCAAGTTTACTGATAACATCACCCTTTTTCAAACCAGCTTTTTCAGCACCGCTTTCTTTTGAAACGGTTTGAATTTCCGCACCCTTGCTGTCTTTCTCAGTTGTTACACCGAGCATTGCACGGTTTTCATCAATATCGGACATTGCAAAGTTATCATTCCAGTTGCCAGAAAATCCATTCCCACCATAAGCATACACATCTTTTATCCTGGAACGACGGATCTTGACATCGTCACTATTCTTATCAACCGGCTTTCCGTTAACGAGAACCTTATCCCCGTTAATTTCAATGACCATTTTATCATCAGAATCTCCCTTACGGGTAATGATGATCTGCTCACTTTCCTTTTTATCACTCTTTTCCTTCTCTTTATCCTTATCCTGCGCAATGGACGCAACAGGGGCAATCAGCGCTGAAGCAATGATAACGAAGGAGAGCCTTTTAATAGCTTGTTTCATTTGCAAAAGTTTATTTAATAAATTATCTACGTTTTTTTTCGTAGATCAAATATAAAGACAATTTTCTAAATACGAAATGTTTCGGAAATGTTAAACTCATTTAATCTATCAATACAGGTTTTTCGCTGATGAACGGCCGATTGGATTCAATATAAAAATCGGCAGACCGTAATTTTACCGTCATTTTGAAAAGGCCATTGGAAATGACCATAGTATGCAAGATTTTAATGGGACTGTGGGAAATATACTATATACAGTGAATCAATGCCTTAGCGGTTTTCAAATCGTATAAATCCCTAGGGTTTTTTCTTAATCTACTTACCTTGAAATCCGCAATTTATTGCGCATATTTACAGGATTCCACCACCAAATTATAAGTATTAGACCTTATGATGAAGATTATGGCCATCGCATGTATCTGCCTATGTGGACTGGTCATAGCGTTTATGGTCAAGATCTATCTTGAGTCCCCCAAACTCAAGCCTGCCAAGAAGAAAAAGAAGAAGAACGAGATATTAATGTAAAGTATACTGGATCATTTTACTGGCTGATCTGTTTTCTTACAGCCTCGATCACCTCCTTTAATTTCCCGGCTTCCTGCCCACCCGCTGTTGCCAGCGATTTTTGGCCGCCTCCACCTCCTTTGATTAACGGGACTACCAGGTCCTTGATGAGCTTTCCGGCATCCAGCCCTTTTGCGGCAACTACAGTGTCGGCAATGCCGATCGCAACAAAAGGTTTACCGCCGATATTGGCGCCCAGGACAACTAAATAATCATTGAGATTATTCTTAAGGTCAACGCAGATCTTTTTAAGGGCATCAGCATTTCCCACTTCAACAATATCTCCTATAAAGGTTATGCCATTAATGATCTCATCTTTTTTCAGGAGCTCATTACGGAGGACAACCAGTTTTTTTGCTTCCATCCGTTCCAGCTTCTTTTCAAGCGCTGATTTTTCCTCCATCAACTTCTCAATAGCTTTGAAAGGTTCTTTTGTCTTCAACAATTCACTTACCAGTTTTAACTGTGTAAGCTTATCACTGGTATACTGTTCGGCTGAAGCGCCTGTTAACGCTTCAATCCGTCTCACACCTGCAGCAACCGCACCTTCTGAAATAATCGTGAAGAAGCCAATTGAACCAGTTTGGCCAACATGGGTACCCCCGCACAATTCAATGGAATAAGAAGGATCAATAATGACAACCCTGACCTTATCGCCATATTTTTCTCCAAAAAGCGCCATAGCTCCAAGCTTCAACGCCTCCTCTTTTGGCAATTCCTTTATTACAACCGGGATATTTTCTCTTATCTTTTCATTGACCAGTATTTCCACCTGCCGGATCTCCTCCTCTGTCATTTTTGAAAAATGGGAGAAATCAAATCGAAGGATATCAGGAGAAACCAGAGAGCCCTTTTGGGCAACATGATTGCCCAAAACTTTTCTTAATGCAGCATGAAGCAAATGAGTAGCTGTATGATTAAAGGTGATCGCTTTTCTTTTTTCAATATCCACTTTTGCCTTAACAGTAGCTTCCGGCGAGGAAGGGAGCTTATCTACGAAGTGGATGATAAGATCATTTTCTTTTTTAGTATCATTCACTGCAATTGATTCACCATTCGCAACCAGTAAACCAGTATCACCAACCTGTCCTCCACTCTCTGCATAAAAAGGAGTAGTTTCCAGTACCACCTGGTACTGCTCTTTACCCTTTGCTTTCACCTTCCGATAACGCACCAGTTTTGTATCGGTTTCTAATTCATTATATCCTACAAAAGATGTTTTACCATTCCTGTTTATCTCTACCCAGTCTTCTGTATCTACAGCAGTAGCTGCGCGGCTGCGATCTTTCTGCTGTTTCATTTCCGCTTCAAATTCTTTCTCATCAACAGCCAGATTACTTTCTGAAGCTATTAAACGTGTAAGATCAATTGGGAACCCATAAGTATCATATAATTCAAAAGCATCTTTACCACTTACAACGCCACCTGAAGAAGATTTAAGTATTCCTTCTATATTTTTCAACCCCTTTTCCAGAGTACGCATAAAAGCTTCTTCTTCTTCTTTCACCACTTTGCCAACAAAATCAACCTGCGTGAATAATTCGGGAAATACATTTTCAAATTGCTTAGCCAGGATCGGCACCAGCTGATATAATAATGGCTGCTTATAATCCAGGTAAGAATAATAATACCGAACCGCCCTTCTCAATATTCTTCTTATTACATAACCAGCCCCGGTATTGGAAGGCAATTGTCCGTCTGCAATTGTAAATGCGATAGCTCTTATATGGTCTGCATTTACTCGGAATGCAATTGCCTGTTTGCTTTCACCACGATCATATTTCTTTCCAGTGATCTTTTCAATGGCTGCAATAGTACCACTGAAAGTATCAGTATCATAATTACTTGCTTTTTGCTGAAGTACACGAGTCAGTCTTTCCAGGCCCATTCCAGTGTCTACATGCTTTGCAGGGAGCGCTTCCAGTGAACCATCTTTCAAACGATTGAACTGAATAAACACATTATTCCAAATCTCAATAACGTTTGGATCATCGCCATTCACTAATGACTTACCATCCACTTTTTTTCGATCTGCATCCGATCTGCAGTCCACATGTATTTCCGTACAGGGGCCGCATGGACCGGTATCGCCCATTTCCCAAAAATTATCTTTCCTGGCAAACGGCAGTATCCTGTCTTCGGCTATCCATTTCTTCCATTCATTATATGACTCTTCATCTCTGGGTAGCTTCTCTTTTTCATCGCCGTTGAATATGCTCACATAAAGGCGGTCCTTCGGAATCCTGTAAACCTCCGTAAGTAACTCCCAGCTCCAGGCTATCGCTTCCGTTTTAAAATAGTCCCCGAAGCTCCAGTTTCCCAGCATTTCAAACATGGTATGGTGATACGAATCCACTCCCACTTCTTCCAGGTCATTATGCTTTCCACTTACCCTGAGGCATTTCTGGGTATCTGCCACCCTTGGAGACTCGGGCTTGCGGTTTCCCAGGAAATAATCCTTGAACTGATTCATACCCGCATTGGTGAACATGAGGGTAGGGTCATTTTTCACAACAATCGGGGCCGAAGGGACAATTTGATGTCCTCTGGCACGAAAGAAATCCAGGAATTGCTGTCGTATGTCTGCACTCGTCATCATGATCGGGTAATAAGGGGGGTTGACTTTTGACGCTGAACGACTTATATTTGTCCGCTATTGCGTTTTGAACGGGTCACCTTACCCTCGTTAACTAATTATGCAAAAGCATAATAGAAGGCTTCGGCGACCGAATCGCAAAGGTAGTATTTCAAACGGCATTTGAACTCAGCAAAAACAGAGTGAAAGGCTGGTTTGTTATGAAAAAAATCAAATATTACTATAATACCAATACGCTTCGCTATGAAAAACTCGAAGTACCATTGCGCGTTAAATTATTGCGCATATTTGGGTTTATAGCCGCCGCCTTTGTCACCGCCACACTTATCTCTTTATTTGCATTCCAGTTTGTAGGTTCCCCCAATGAGCAATTGTTACGCAGGCAGAATGGTGCGCTTAAAGATCGTTATAGTGAGTTCAATGAACAGCTCAAGACGATCTCTCAACAAATGAAAGAGCTGGAAAAAAGAGATAATAATGTTTACCGTGCCATCTTCGAAGCCAATCCTATTCCTGATAGTGCAAGAGCCAAGGAACTGGAAGAGCAGATTGAAATTGCAACAGTGGAAGGAATGAATAATACACAACTTTTTGCTTCCATCTCTAATACGCTTGACAATCTGAGCAATCGTATCAGCATTCAGACCAAATCATACAATGAGGTGGATGGGCTGGTAAAGAATAAAGAACAATTGCTGGCACATACTCCCGCCATCCAACCGGTAAGTAATAAGGACCTATCACGGATTGCTTCTGGTTTCGGGCATCGTATTGACCCTGTTTATAAAACTATCAAGATGCATGCGGGACTCGATTTTGCCGCCCCACAGGGAACGCCGATTTATGCCACAGCCGATGGTGTAGTACGTACGGGAGGAAATACGGGTAACGGTTACGGAAACCACGTGGTGATCAATCACGGTTATGGATATGAGACCCTTTACGGCCATATGGTGAGGGTAAAAGCCAAGCCGGGTGAAGCCGTTAAAAGAGGGGAAGTGATCGGCTGGGTGGGAAGCACCGGTAAGTCCACCGGTCCACATTGTCACTATGAAGTACACAAGAACGGCAATAAGATAGATCCCGCCTATTTCTTCTATAATGATCTTTCTCCTGACCAGTTTGACCGCCTCCTGAAACTGGCTGCATCAGCCAATCAAAGCCTGGATTAACGAACGTTCTGCAAATTGGATATCGAACGTACAGATATGTGTAAAGTTGACATGCTTCCAGTAAACTTGATCTTTTGTAAAAGGCATCCGTGAAATCCCGGATAGCAGTTTCGAATTGCGTAAATATTCCCCCCGGATCACGGTTATTCACTTACGTTGATTATTTTCTATTGATTTTTCCACACTATGGTATCAACTTTGCTGTAAGGGCACATCGGATGTACCTTTATAATAATTCATGGATAAACCTCTTTCACAAATAACCTTTGAGTTTAATGGTGCAGAAGAAACAGTAGTTCCCAATAATCCAGGCGTGGGAATAGCAAGGATCAAACCCAAAGAAAAACCAGCTGCTGAATCTCCTGTTACTGCAAAAAAGACGGGATCCACCCGTGGACGCCGCTCCCTGAAAGATATTGGGCTGGCAGCTGACCTCATACAGGTTCCGGAAGATGAGATCCTGTTTCAAAAACAATATTATTCTATTGGAGAAGTGGCTGGCATGTTCAAGGAAAACCAGTCCCTGATCCGCTACTGGGAAATTGAATTCGATATACTTCAGCCTCGCAAGAATAGAAAAGGTGACCGTTTTTTCCGGCCTATTGATGTGAAGAACCTGGTACTGATCTATGATCTCCTCCGCCGCAGAAAATTCACTATTGAAGGTGCCAAAGATTATCTCAAAAAGAACAAGAAGGCGGAAGAAAAATTCGCCATGATACAGTCGCTGGAAAAGATCAAAAGCTTTCTCCTGGAAATCAAAGCAACCCTCTGACAGCCTGCTCCCGTCTGCAATTCGTCCATCGTAAGTTTTAAGCAGGGATGACCCTGTTTCTGTCTTATTTTTACAACCTATCTATTTCCCAACATGAAGAAATTGATGACGTTTGGTTTATCCGTGCTGCTATCCGGATTTCAGCTCTTCGCACAAAATCAGTATGAAATTTCTACTGACGCTAAAACCGGCGAAAAGGTCTTTAAAGGAATTATTTCCCGTGATCTGATCGAAAAGGAACCTTCCTTTAAATGGTATGCAGAAAATCAAAAAGCTTATGCTCCGCTACCCATAGCATTAACACAGCTTCGCAAAAATGCAGATTCTTTACAACTGGTGATATTCATGGGTACCTGGTGTGAGGATTCTCATTTTGTAATACCCCGATTATTCGCCCTGCTTGATCAATCTGGGTTTCCAAAAGATAAAGTAACGCTAATTGGTGTGGATAGAGACAAGAAAACACTCAGTCATTTGTCCGAAGCGCTCAATGTAACGAATGTACCTACCATAATGGTGATGAAGAAAGGAAAGGAGCTTGGCCGCGTCATTGAATACGGGCATGATGGATTATTTGATAAAGAGCTTGGTGAGATATTGAGTGGAAGCAGATAACTCTTAAACAATCCGCTGATTGATGGCCTTTGCCACTACTTCTGTGAGTGAAGCCACATGCAATTTTTCGTATATTTTCTTTACATGACTTCTCACTGTCTCATAGCTGATAAATAATTTATCGGCGATCATCTTATAACTTAAACCTTCAACAATACAGGCCAGTACATCCTTTTCACGGGGAGTAAGATTATAATCGGGAGCTTCTTCGGGCCTGATATACTGCTGAACAGATTGCATTTTATTCAGGACTTTCCGCGCAATGGATGGCGACATGGGCGAACCTCCAAACTGTAATTCACGAATGGCGTCCAGCAATTTTACATTCAGATGGTTCTTGAGTATATATCCTGATGCTCCTGCACAAATAGAATCGAATACACGGTCATCATCTTCAAACACAGTCTGCATCAACACCTGAATATGCGGAAATTCTTTCTTCAATTTATGGACTGCTTCAATACCCGTCATACCAGGCATCTCGATATCCATCAACACAACATCAGGCCGGCATTCGCGGGCATCATCCACGCAATCCAGTACATGGGAAAAAGAACCCACTACTTCAAAATCTTTAACTGTTTTCAACAACATGGAGATACTTTCCCTGATATTCTTATTGTCGTCGAAAATGGCAATACGTAGACTCATAATTAAAAAGTTAATTAAAGTTCCGTTAATCCTGCCAATCTACCTATCCCCGAATCAGGGGATAGGGCTTGTGAGTTGAACTACAGTACCTTCCCCCGGCTTGCTGGTAACCTTTATCTCTGCTTTCATTTCGGCCGCACGCATTTTCATATTCCGCAGGCCATTTCCGGATAAGGATTGTCGTTGATCCTGTATCATTTTACCAGTGTCAAAGCCTATCCCATTATCTTTCACGAGGAGTTCCAGCTTACGATTTCTGACCTTTATCTCCACGAATACTTCGGTAGCTTTTGAATACTTGACAATATTATTGATCGCTTCCTTGAATATCAGGTAGAAGTTTTTTCTCTTTTCCATGTCCAGGGTGGCGGAATAGATAGCTTCATCATAATGCGGGGTGAAATGAATTCCACAGGCAGCCAGCAATGGTTTCGCAAAGGACTCCATTCTTTGAACGATCTTCTCCATACTGTCATTTCGCGGATTAATGGCCCAGACTATATCATTCATTTCCGAGATCATATCTGTAGAAGTGATGCTGATCTTACCCAGGATATCATTTAATTCTTTCTTATCTCCTCCATCGCTTTGAATCTGTGCTACCTGGCTGTAAACTGAAATACTGCTAAGCGTTGAACCTACATTATCATGAAGGTCCTGCGCAATTTTGTTTCGAATTGCCTGACGTTTCAGGATCTCATTAATTCGATAACGATACAGGAAATAGATGGACACCGCAATAAATATTGCACACAATCCATAGAACCACCATCGTTTCCAGATTGGCGGCGTAATAATTATCTTAAGTTTCTGGACCATTTCACTCCAGGTACCAGGATTATTAGTTGCTCTCACGCGAAAGGTATAAGTGCCGCCGGGAAGATTGGAAAATACAACACTGTTGCGCGAACCATTATCCATCCATTCTTTGTCTAATCCTTCCAGCATATACTGGTATTGCACTGTTTGAGACAATGCATATTCCGGAGCTGCAAATTCCAGCGTAAAATAATTCTGTCGATGGCTAAGCCTGATTGTATTGTCAGACAGCAAATGACTGTAAGACGTATTGAATATTTTGAAATCAGTCAGGTATACAGTTGGCGTTGCCTTTGTATCATCAATTGAATCTGGATGAAATTCGATGAAGTAGTTATTGCCTGCTACATACATCCTTCCTTCATTATCTTTATAGATATAACCCTTCACACCACCTGATTTCTCAAGGTCAGGCAAATCATATGTCCTGCTGGAATGAGAAGCGGTATCATATTTCTGAAGATTTCCATTGGTGATCATCCACACATTTCCTTTTTTGTCTGTAGCTATCCCTTCCAAGAGGTTATTGGTAGCGCCCATATGCCTGATCTTTCTTCCTTTGAAAGAAAGAAAATTCAGGCCTCCGCCATAGGTACTAACCCAGAGATTGCCATGTCCATCCCCTGTAATATCAAACACATGATTATTACTTAAGCCTTCATTCTTCAGGGGATCGTTTGTATAAAAAATACTGCCCGCTTTTGTATTGGTGAGCCATTCTCCCAATCCTTCGTTAGCAGCAGCCAGCCAGATCTTGCCACTGGCTGATCTGTAAAGTCTGTGAATGAGATTGTCTTTTATATTGAAACGGGCGATAATATTCCGTGTTGAATCCAGTCGCGAAACCCAGTGCTTTTCCTGCAGGTCATAGTAGGCAAGGTAATGTCCGTAAGGCGATACCAATATAACCGGATGATCGTCGATCACATCTTCCACAACCGATACTACCCTTGATTCAATGATCTTGTTCATCACCTGGTCTTTTTCCGTATTGGGCAAAAGACTAACTGAATTTGTTTCTTTATTGTAGAGGAAAAGGGAATAATTGGTTCCTATATAAAATTGTCCTTCCTTATCCTTAAAGAATTTTGTTACCGCCAGTTTGTTTCCCTGGTAGGTAACCGGCAGATGGGTGAGTGGGCCAGTATTATTCCTTTTTAAAAAAATACCATCGCTGGTGCCGATCCAGAGATCATTATTTTCATCATGATAAAAATCATAGATAGTCAGTGATGGAGAGGGATTCGAATGAGGCAATAAGAATGTTTGCGTAAATCTATCCTGTGAAGGATTCCAGACACTTATGCCTTTGGGAGTACCCAGCCAGATCCTTCCTTCTTTGTCAATATAAATGCAATTAATGGTATTATCTGCAATGGAACCTTCCTGCATGGGGTTATTGCGATAATTATGAAATACCTGCTGCTGTTTATTCATTACCTGCAAGCCAGCAGTCTTACCTCCTATCCATAGACGCCCCTGGCTATCTTCCGCAAAACTTTTGATCTCATCATTGATAAAAGGATTCGCGGATCCATCCTGGCGATATACGGTTTCAGTGTTAGTTAAAGGATTATACCGATACAGGACCTTATCCCAGGAGCCATACCACATGATCTTTTGTCTGTCGCAATACAATGATGTAACTACCACATGTGGAAGATTGCCATAGAAATTATCATACCGTCTATCATAATCATAACTAACCCTTGCCGGGTCTATCTTGAGAATGCCACCACCCACCCTGCCAGCCCAAATCTTTCCTTCACTGTCAAAACAAAGGTCTAATGCGCCTCTGGGACCTTTTGGAGCACCGGGACCGCCTGGCACAGGAAAATCAAACTGACGGGTGCGCTTATTAAAGCGAATAACAGCCGAACCGCTTGTTGCCAGCCACAGATAACCATAATTATCCTGTGCCATGGCGTTAATGGTATTCTCAGGAATGGAACGATTATCTCCCGGCTGATGTTTGTATTGTTTAAATTGAAGCGAGGGTTCTGCGCGGTAATCATACCGGGCCAGGCCGCCGTCACCTGTAGCGATCCAAAGAATTCCTTCACTATCCTCGATGATATCATTTATGGTATTACCGGAAATGCTGGAAGTGTCTCCCGGGCGGTTCCGGAAAATGATGAAGTTATGGCCATCAAACCGGTTCAATCCGTCATTAGTTCCAACCCAGATAAATCCTCTCTTGTCCTGCAGAATGCAATTCACCTGGTCATTGGAAAGGCCATCCTTTGAAGTGATCCTTTCGAAAAACAAAGAAGGCGACTGGGCGGAACAAATAAAAGTAGCAGCCAGAAAGGCCAATAAATGAAAAACTCTTCTGTTCATACCGTGTTTTACCCGGCTAAAGGTAAGTAGTAATCATTTTTAGTATATAGTATAAAATAATAATTGCCGACCTGCTAACGCAGGCCGGCAAACTCCCAAATCCCTGAATCAACTTTTAGGGCGTTACTTTGAGGGTTCACTATATATGAAATCGTCAAGTACCACCAGATCTTTCGTTCCTCCCTGGGAAATATCTTTTTCACCGTCACTCAATCTTCCTTCATGTCCTATCTGTACTTCTGTGACAGCTGCATTCGGGAAATAAACTCCCAGGAAAGAAAAGCTGCTGTTATTATCATGAGGCGGTACAAAAAACCGTCCAAGGCTTACCTGATTACTATAAAACTCTATATAGGTAGAGTTTGTTTTGTCAACGTCAACGAATACTGCACCAAATGCTTTTACAGAAGCGTCAGTACTGGTACCTGCTACTCTAAATGATACTGGCCATAATGTGGCATTGGTTACGGCAAAAGTCTTATTCCCGCTAAATGATGAAAATTCACTGCTGGCCTGTGCGTTTACTTCCGAAAATTTGCTGGCACTTACCATTGCGTTATCCAAAGCAGCATAGACAGCTCCTCTTTGCAATGATTCCGATGCACCTGCTTCTGTTGGATTGAAGAAATTTGCCGGTAGTTTTTTTCCGTTTAAAGAATCAGGAACGCCATCCCAGTTGATCTCACGACGGCCGCCTGTTTTTCCAATGGTAATATTCACTGGGCCTAACTGGTTCCTGAATTCTGTAAGTTTTGCCGTGATATCGCCATTTGCTGAAAAAACAACCGATTTATCCTTCGTAGTCTCTTTTTCGCATCCGATGACAAGAATTCCAAAGCTAAAAATTATCATTACCCGGCTCACTATATCATAAAGTCGCTGTTTCATTTTAGGAGCATTTAAGATGTAAAAGTATCGTAATGAAAGTTTCAAAACTATCCCCGAATGTGGGGAGAGTCCCGATAGCTATCGGGATCTCCCCCTATTTCCAGGTTGAACCATGGGTTAACTATCTAGTTATCAAAGCACAGATTTAGGCTCGTCGTATAAAAAATCGTCCATAACCACAAGGTCCTTGGTACCGCCGCTGGACACATCCTTCGTCCCTGCTGCCAATAGTCCGTTACCGGAAATGATCTTCACTCTGGTTACTTTTTCATCGGGAAAGAAAACGCCGAGGAAAGAAAACTGGCCACTGGGCGACTGAGGAGCTTTGTACACTCCAAGGCTCCTGCTTCCATTGAAAAATTCTATTGAGGTTGAATTGGCATCATCCACATCGTTGAAGATCACACCAAATCCTTTGATGAATGCATCTGTTGTTGACCCTGGAACTTTAAATGTACATTCCGTTGTTGTATTGCCCATGTAAACGAAAAGTCTTTTAGGACTAAAACGGTTAAACTGATCGGCATAAGAAGCATCTACTTCGCTAAAGTCTGTACTGTCAACACGGAAGCTGGTCCCCGTATTAGTCATGATCAAACCTCTCTTACGGCCATTGGCATCAGCAGCATTGGAAGAACCAAAGAAATCAAAAGGGAAATTATTTGCATTGGTAAAATTAGCCGGTACACCATCCCAGTTCACTTCACGGCGACCGCCAGTAGCGCCCGGAGCATTGTTAAGGGTCGCGCCAAGGGTATTCCTGAATTCATTCAGTTTGGCAATGATTCCAGTACTGTCACCGGCACTCTTAAATTCCTGTGCATTAACTGTTGGAGTTTGCGGAGGATGATTACCATAACCATTATTATCTTTCTTACATGCTGTAAATACGGCCGCAGATGTCAATAACACAGCAGCAATTTGAAATAGATTCCTTTTCATGATAAATGTTTTTAGGTGATTTGTCTTTTTACTTTTAGTGCAGTACAAAGATGGTTCTGCGCACAAGCGTATACAATCGCCGAAAGCGTTAGGCGTTATCACTGAAAGTGGGGAGGTTAAGGAAAGCGAAAGACAGGGGAAGAGCGACTGAAGCTGCCAGAACAACTACCGCAATGAGAATTGCCAAATAATTAGAGTGCTATTCCGGCTTACTGTTAACAATCTTAACATCTGTAGAGGCGCCGGCAATTTCCAGTTTCATTGATTCCATCAATTTCAATACCTGGAAATTGATCTGTTCTTTAACAGTGTTGAATTCCTTTTGTGTAACAGGGCCAGTAAAATAATCTACCAGTATCTGGAAGGCAGAATGTGTTATATCATTCAATAGAACTGTAGCACTTTCTACTTCTGGACGGTCCAGTATTTTCCTGACATTAATAATGAACTGGTCCAGTTCAGCGGAGCTTGTGGTTAGTCCAATATCCAAACGCAATTCGCCTTTTCTTTGGGTGCGCAGGGAAAGATTATCCAGGATACTATCTACCATCTGCTTGTTGGGAACTGTTATATAAGTCTTTTGATCCGTCCTGATTCGTGTACTTCTCAAACCAATTTTTTCTACTGTACCTGTGAAGGCGTGCACCTTTACAATATCTCCGAGACGAAAGGGCTTATCAAAAAAGATAATGAAGGAAGCGATCAGGTTTTCAAGGCTTTCACGCAATGCCAGGGCAATTGCCGCACCCACAAGACTAAGGCCCGTCAGCAGATTACTGATGTTGAAACCAAATGAAAATTTTACGATCATCAGTATTCCAATCAGCACTAAAACAACTTTGAAGAAATCCTTAAAGAAAACGATCAGCTGGTTATCGGTAGGATCCTCTGTCAGATCTGCCCTGATATGCAATATGATCGCAATGAAATCAATCATCCGCAACAGAAGGCGGATAAAGGAAATTATGATCACAAAAGAACCTAGTCCCTGAAGGAGGTTCTTAAACGTAATGTGATAGATATCTACATTGATCTGCTCAGGGAAATGTAATTTGTACAGGGAGATCATGGCTACCAGTACTGCCAGGAAGAATCCGAGAGGCTTTGCAACAAGGTTTATGAATACCTTCTTATCTACATCCTTCCAAGCCCTGTTTACGAAATGAAAAATGAGACTTGCGATACTGCGAGCAAGGTATCGTTTGATAATAATGACAATCAATATGATGATCGCAATGATTAGATAAGTGCCAACCGTATTACCGTAATATACCCTGTTCAGGAATTCGTTCATGCTTGCGAGATAAGATATGCCGCGAAATTATTAATTAATAGGCTTTTTTGAGCAAGCTTTCGTTGTTATTGAAAGGAATAAATCTCAACACGGTTATTTTTCAGGGCATAGAGCCTTGATGAAGTAAAATTGAAGGAGCTGCTGGTTGCAATCTCGTCAGGCATCTTCCATTCCTCTATGCGTAAATTGGAAATATTATAACGGTAGAGCTTATTATTGGCAGAGCCATATATGAATTTGCCCGCTACCTTAAAATTTTTCCAGGCAGTTATGGCTATTTTATTTTTCAGCGCACCATAATAATCAAAGACGAATACTCCTTTTGTTGAATCATAGAGATAAACGAACTGGTCCTGATCAAAGATCTTTGTAGGAACAGGAGCCTCCCCAAACAACTGGCGGAAATCAGGCGTTTCCTGCAACAGCTTTCCATCTTCATCAATCTTTTTCAGTTTATTCTCCAGTTCATCATAAAGCCAGATCTTATTATCATAGCTCTGTCCAATAGCCCTTACCTGTAATATATTCTGCCTGCGCAGGTCAATTGTATTACGGATGGTCAATAAACGGTCCAGCACAACTATGGTAGCAAAATCACGATAATAAACCAGCACCTTTAAAGGGTTGCTAACATCAATCAGTGTTGCCTTTCCATATTTCTTTACATCATTGAATATTGCCACTGAATCTCCTTTTGCATTCAGCTTCTTAACCTGGTTGGTGCTGCTGAGGAGATAAATATTATCAAGGTTATCTACGGTGAAGGCTATAATATCTCCCTGTATGGTTCTAACTGTACGGAATGAGCTGTCTGTCTGCGCATTTAGTGCAACAAAAGCCAATATTCCCAGTAAAACAGAAAAGATATGTTTCATGAGTTTCTGACAATTTTAGCGTCCCGGCCGGTATGTGATTTCAACTCCATATTCTGTCCGTCAAAAACGGCATAGGTGTAAAAGCTGATCCAGTCTCCCAAATTAATATACCGGCTCTCATCTGATAGACGATAATCGATAGGCAGGTGTCTATGTCCAAACACGAAAAAGTCCACCTTTTTTTTCAGGAGGGTTTCCCTGCTGAATATCAATAGCCATTCCTTATCCTCCCCCAGGAAAACCTCTTCTGAAGAGCCTGTTTGTGCCCTGCTCTTGCGGCTCATATAATTTGCGATACCCATTCCCAGGGTCGGAGGAAGTATTCCAAACAGCCATTGGCAGGCAGGATTGCGAAATACTTTCTTTAATCGCTTGTACCCATGATCACCAGGGCCCAATCCATCCCCATGCCCTACATAAAAGAGTTTGCCATTGCGTACAAATTCCCTGGGTTCAAAATAAACAGGGATATTCAACTCAGTTTGCAGGTAATCTTTCATCCACATATCATGATTGCCTACAAAGAAATGCATCAGAATACCGGCGTCAGTTAACTCAGCCAGTTTGCCAAGTAGCCGGATATATCCCTTTGGCACCACCTTTCTGTATTCATACCAGAAATCAAACATATCACCTACCAGGAAAATCTCTGCTGCGTCTTTCTTTATTTCATCAAGGAATAATACAATGCGCTTTTCCCTTTCCAGGCTGGAAGCGTGGTCAGGAGCACCGAGATGGAAATCGGAGAGAAAATAGATCTTTTTACCAGGCATTAAATCCACTGCTATGATTCTTTTTTAGCGCGCCAGGAAAGTACATCACCTGAAGCAATTACTGGTTTTCCGGCAATACTGCCATTATACCAGTATATCCAGGCAATAATTATTTTATCATCCATCATTACGGGTGAAAGTTCACGACGATATAATTGCTCTTCACCAGGTTCGGGGGTGACTCCCTCATAATCATCCAGCTGACCAATGGCCCAGGAAAATTCTGCTTCGTTCTTTATCTGATATAATTCTCCCAGGATAAAACCATCATCGCCTGTAGGAATAGCGGCTGGATATTCACCCATATCATATAGTTTTCCTTTCACCTTTGCTTTGCCAACAAGGTTAAAGAATCGGCTTATATATTCATAAGCCTGACTTTTGAAGCCGCTCAGCAGGGAGCCATAAACAAAAAGGGGATAAATGGTTTGATCAGGCATGGGCAAGGTTGTGTTAGGTTAGGATTCAACCAAAAATACATAGGCTTCTTTTGGCCCATGCACTCCCACAACCAGCGTTTTTTCAATATCCGCAGTGCGACTGGGACCTGTGGCAAATGTGATCAGTGAAGGAAGATTGCTACCATACTTATCTTTTACACCCTGCAATGCGTCCTTCACATCATATACCAATTGATTAGTATAGGCAATGCAGATATGAATAGGTGCATATACACTGGTAATTCTTCCACTCGGCTGGGCAGCACTCATAACTACGGAACCAGTTCTGGCAACCAGGTATTCGCAACCAGTAATGGCTACATCGCAGGTAGCTATTTCTGTTTTTACCAAACGGTCACCTATTTGTCCTTCTGCACCCTGCAATAGTGCTTCTTCAAGACAAAAAACCTTTTTCCAGTCCATCTTCCTGACCAGGCTTGCGAGTTGAAATGCAAGTTCCTGACGATTGATGCAATACACAAATCTTCCCTGCAATTTCGAAAACTGCTCTGCAAACTCAATCTCAGTTTCCTGTTTTGATAGCTGAAATACGGTTTCTCCGCCTTCACTTTTAGGAAATGGAAGAGGCGTTGAGTGACTCAACGCCTTTCGTATTTTTTTCAGAATGTTTTCTTTCGAGGGAGAAACGTTCATAATTATTTCGGGAGTGCTTTATTTGTTACATCACTATCATAGGGCGGCACGCCTGCTGAAATTTCTCCATTTTCACTGGATGTTATTTCTTCACTTTCTTCAGTCAGTGGCTTCTTCTCTTCATAAGGTCTCCTTCCTATCAGGGTTTCCACATCACTTTGGAATAATACTTCTTTTTCCAGCAAAGCTTCTGCAAGAAGGGCAACCTGCGTTTTCTTTTCATTCAATAACTTCTTGGTCCGCTCGTATGCTTCGTCGATCAGTTTTCTAACTTCTTCGTCTATCAGCTTGCTTGTTTCTTCAGAATAAGGTTTGGTGAAGCTTGTTTCCTGTTGCGGATCATAGAAGCTTACATTACCCACCTTTTCATTCATACCGTATACGGTTACCATTGCATATGCAATACGGGTGATCTGCTGCAGGTCATTTTGTGCACCGGTTGATATTTTACCAAAGAAGATATCTTCACTTGCGCGCCCACCAAGGGTCATACAGATCTGGTCGCTCAGCTGATCAGTATTATATAGGTATTGTTCTTTCGGCGTGTACTGAGCGTAACCTAATGCGGCTGTTCCTCTTGGAACGATAGTTACTTTCAACAGCGGATAAGCATGTTCAAGGTACCAGCCACAGATTGCGTGTCCTGCTTCGTGATAAGCGATCACTTTTTTCTCATCGGGAGAAATGATTTTGTTCTTTTTTTCCAGTCCACCAATTACCCTGTCCACTGCATCCTGAAAATCGCTCATATCAACTGCTTCTTTTCCTTTACGTGCCGCGATCAATGCAGCTTCGTTACATACATTGGCAATATCAGCTCCGGCAAATCCAGGAGTCTGCTCAGCCAGTTTATGAATATCCAGGGTTTGAGAAACCTTGATTGGTTTGAGGTGAACTTTGAATATAGCTTCTCTTCCTTTGAGATCAGGTTTGTCGATAGATATCTGTCTGTCAAAACGCCCCGGACGGAGCAACGCTGTATCCAGAACATCCGGGCGGTTAGTGGCAGCCAGAACGATAATGCCAGTATCGGTACCAAATCCATCCATTTCAACCAGCAACTGGTTAAGGGTACTTTCCCTTTCGTCGTTGCTCATCATTACATTCTTTCCACGGGCACGGCCAATGGCATCAATTTCATCAATGAATATGATACAGGGAGCTTTTTCTCTTGCCTGTTTGAAAAGGTCACGCACACGGCTTGCACCCACGCCCACAAACATTTCCACAAAATCAGAACCACTAAGACTGAAAAATGGTACCTGTGCCTCACCTGCCATGGCTTTGGCTAAAAGCGTTTTACCGGTGCCGGGAGGTCCTATTAACAAGGCACCTTTTTGAATTTTTCCTCCCAAAGCCGTATATTTTTTGGGACTCTTGAGGAAGTCAACTATTTCCATTACTTCCACTTTTGCTTCATCAAGGCCAGCTACATCAGCGAAAGTGATGTTTACACGTGTGCCTTTATCAAATAGAGTGGCTTTTGATTTTCCAATATTGAAGATACCGCCGGGTCCGCCGCCACCGCCAGCACTTCCACCCATTTTGCGCATCAGCAGGATCCACAGACCTACAAAAAGCAGAATGGGGAGGAGAAAGGAGATGGATTTGCTGAACCAGTCACTTTCCGTATCCACTTTTCCTACATCTTTCACTCCAGGATTGGCAGTATAAAACTCACGCATATCATCCTTAAAGGAGTCACCAGATACTACCTTGAAACTCATATGAGGTCCAGCATCGGTTGGCTTCCCGCTAATGCCTTTATTCTTTAATACTTCTGTATACTTCCCAATGGCTGATTTTTTAAGGGTCACTTTAACCAGGTTCCTGTTGGAGACAACGGTGTAGTTCTCAACATCTCCAGATTTAAGCACCTGAAGGAAATAATCCTGATCTATGGTAGCGGTACTGGGAGAAAAAGGGCTGAAGAGCTGAAAACCTATCAATACGGCAAATATGATTGCATAGATCCAATAGATACTGAATTTGGGACCTTTCTTGGGCGCATTGGGATCCTCCCCATTCTGGCGGTTATTGCCAAAGCGAGGCGGGATATTCTTGTCGTTTTTATTATAAGGGGGTTCCTGAGACATACAATATTTCTAATTCCTGCTATTTAATGATAATTCAACAAAAAAGTTTGATCGAAAAGGGTATTTTAACTTCAAATATTAGTCTTCGTGGCGTTCTGAGACAGCGTCACTCCACATTTCTTCCAGTTTATAGAATTTCCGGTTTTCGGGAAGCATGACGTGAACCACAACATTAACGTAATCAATCAGTACCCATTGTAAAGCCTTATACCCTTCATGATGATAGGGATCTTCATCACATTGTTCTTTTACAACCGCTTCAATATTTTCCGCAATAGCCCTGATCTGTGGCTGATTACCAGCCTCGCATATAATAAAAAAATCAGCTACAGCTTCATTGATTTTGCGAAGATCAAGAGAAATGATGTTTTCCCCTTTTTTATCCTGGATAGCGGCAATGATAGATTTGATGATCTTTGAACTCTTCGTCAACCGCACTACACTTTTTCTTTTACGGTCAGACAGCACTGCAAGTTGTTCCAATAATGAAATTATTTTAGTTTATAATGTTGTGTTTCTCAGCCGGCTTAAATTGTTTACCGCAGGCTTTACGGAAACATATTTACTTTGCTCAAAAATAGCGATAAATTGGCAGACACCCCCTTTAAAGGCAGTATCGGAACGCCATTTATTGAACTTCAATCAGTAGATAGCACCAACAATTATGCCCTTACACAGGTACATGCGGGTTTGGCACCTCATGGGTCATCTTTTTTCGCTCATGAGCAGTTTGCCGGGAAGGGACAACGGGGAAGGGTTTGGAATTCGGAAAAGGACAGGAGCATCATCACCAGCATTGTATTTGACCCACGTCCACTTTCAGTGAGCAATCAGTTTCAGTTAAGTGCCTGCATAGCTTTATCTACATGTCAGTTCCTTGAAAATTATGCAGGGGAGGACACAAGGATCAAATGGCCAAATGATCTTTATTGGCAGGACAGAAAGGCAGGTGGCATATTGATAGAGAACATTATAGGGGGTATTACTGCGGAGGGTAAACCAGGTACAGGATGGCAATGGGCAATTGCAGGCATCGGCATAAATATCAACCAGGGGGAATTTCCGGAAGGGCTCACCAACCCTGTATCCCTGAAACAGATTACCGGCAAGCATTATGAGCCGGTCAGACTTGCAAAAGAGTTATACAATCAGGTCGACAAGAACTGGAAAACACTTGCAAAAGATGGGTTTGAGAATATCTACGTCAGTTACCTGGACCGCCTGTATAAAAAAGGTCAGTCTGTGAAGTTCAAAAAGGGTAGCCGGGTGTTTGACGCCACCATAAAAAAAGTATCTAGAGATGGACTCCTGATCGTACAACACGCTATGGAAGAAGAGTTTAGAACGGGAGATGTAGAATGGATGCTGTTCAGTTAAGTATGGGATTACTTTCCAAATTCGAAATATCACCGGATTCGGTGAGAAAGACGGGTTCTGAAATTATGTACCTTGATCGGCCAACCAAATCACATTTTTTTTCGATTAACCTTTAAATCAAGTTGTGTTGCTGTCGGCAGAAGAATTACAGATTCACATCCGGGGCTGTTCCCAAAACAACAGAGAGAGCCAAAAAAAGATTTATAGCTCTTTTTACGGATATGCCATGTCTATTTGCCACCGCTATACAAATCGTGAAGAAGATGCCACCGAGATCCTGAATGATGGATTCTTAAAGGTCTTTGTCGAAATATATCGTTTCAAGCCAGCGTATGCCGATACCGTAAGTTCCTTTAAGGGCTGGCTTAGAAAGATCATGATCTACACAGCAATTGACCATTTTCGAAAAAACCAGAAGCACCAGGTGGTAGGAGAATTGAATGAATCCTACATGCATGTTCCGGCTACGCATGAAGATGCAGTAGACAAGATCTCTTATGAGGAGATCCTCTCTGCAATCAAATTTCTGACGCCGGGATATAGAACAGTGCTTAATTTGTTCATCATCGAAGGATTCAGTCACGAAGAGATCGCGAAGGAATTGGGCATTTCGGTAGGAACATCCAAATCCAACCTTGCAAAGGCTAGAAAACAGTTGCAAAAACTATTATTCCAGCAAAATCAAACAGTGAATAAAAATGTGGTCTGACGAGATGGACAAGAAAATAAGGGACGCTGCTGAGAATGACATCCAAAACTACCAGGAAAAAGACTGGAATGGCATGGAAGTCCTTCTGGATAAACATTTGCCTCAGAAGAAAAGGCGAAGAGGCATTATTGTGTTCTTCCTTTTGGCCGCTCTGACTGCAACTGGTTACCTGCTTGTAGATTCCGTATCATCCTCCCGTCGTACAGTCTCACAAGAAGAAGAAATCACTACCCCCCAATCTGCCAGTAACAGCAATTCTGCTACTAATAAAACTGCAGAAAAGACTCAACCTGTTAGCCAGGAGCAAACAGAAAATAATACCAGAACTATCACACGCTCCATTGATAATCCAATCCCAAAAAAGGAATTAACCGCTACCAGAACTTCCACAGAAAAAATTAACAGCGGATCGATCAATACTACAGTAATTGCCAACAGGAAGAATACAGTTCCGACTACAATCAATTCGAATTTGAACAGTAGTACAAAGGAGTTAATAAAACAACAGGTTATAGTAAACAGCGAAAACATCAATAAGATCGCCCGTCCCTTAAAACTCCAAAAGAATCAGCATCCAACCAATGATGTTGCTGCTACAGATAAGAACATTACACCCGCTACAAACGAGAAGAACCATAATGACATACAGAATATTGCACCCACTACAGATAAACAACAGACCTCAACTTCAACCTACCCTGCTACTGCTCAAAATGATAAAGTGACAAACCAGGCTGTTGTTACAGAGAATAAAGAAACTAAATCTGAGCCTGTTGCAGCAACTGACAAATCTTTAAAAAAAGATCGTTCCCCCAAATCATTTTTGAGCAGGCTTGGTTTTACAGCTTCTGCCGGACCTGACTATAGCTCCGTTAAATTTAAATATGCAGGCCAGGTGAAGCTGAATTATGGTATCGGCCTGAGTTATGCTATTAATGATCGTTTTACTTTAAGAACTGGATTTTATGCCGGCAGCAAGGTTTATTCTGCTGATTCAAACTCTTATCATACTCCCTATACAGGAGGCCCCTATTCTTATAAACTTGATGCTGTTGATGCAGATTGTTTTGTTTATGAAGTGCCTGTAAACCTGGTTTATAATTTTAAGGGGATCGAAAATCATAACTTTTTTGCATCTGCAGGGTTATCCAGCTATTTCATGAAGAAAGAAGATTACGTTTATACATATATCAGTCCTTCCGGACAGAAATATTCTCATCTCTGGCAATTCAGGAATGAGAACAAACATCCTTTCTCTATCATAAGTCTTTCAGCAGGATACCAGTATAACTTCAGCAAGCGGTTCTCAATGCTAGCTGAGCCATATGTTAAACTTCCCATTGGTGGAGTTGGAGATGGCAAGGTAATGCTGAACAATACAGGCGTTCTATTTACTGCGGCGTGGAAGCCATTTAGAAAAAAGTAATACCTATACCTAAGGGGTTTGAATCCTTAGGGGTCAAAATGGTTAGTTATCTTTAACTAAACTCATCTATGATTTTCCGTAACTGGACAGGACTGTGCAAAAAAGAAAAAGCCGATGATTACATCCATCATCTTCACCAGGACACATTCCAGGAAATTGAAAAAATTGATGGCTTTATTAAAGCATCGATCCTAAAAAGAGAATTGCCGGAAGGTGTGGAATTCCTGGTAATAACAGAATGGCAATCCCTTGATGCCATTAAACAATTTGCAGGTTCTGATTATGATACAGCGGTAGTTCCTCAAATAGTTCGGGATATGATGGTTCGGTTTGATGAAAAGGTGAGACATTATGAAATAATATAGCATCCCGTAAAAAGAAAGGGCTCCCTTTTAAAAAAAAAGGAACCCTTATTACCAACTGTGCTGCTTAAAGCTATTTTCTGGTTTTTTTCTTCTTATTAAAGTTAAAGTCGCGGGCTATTGTGAATCCCCATCTGAACTGCCCCTTACTCCAGGTACGCGTAGTACGCGGAATGAATCTGTTCTCAAGGATATCAGTGGCATTAGTGAAATTGAGCGTGAACGTATGTCCTTCAGTCAGTATTTCAAACCCAACACCGATATCATCATAAAACTTGATTCCACGAGACTTAAAAGCATCAGTAGTTTCCTGTTTTCTGAATGGATGGAAATAATCTACCAATAAACTATACCGTCCGCCTAAATGGATCCTGGAAGCAGCACCCAAAGCGAAATAGGTCTTCTGATCATAATCCAGGGAATGCTGGCGGTTAACCATAGTAGGTATCAGTTCAAGTGAAACGCCACCCATTTTCCTTGCAATCATTAACTGGTAAAGACTGCTGAATCTGTCCCTGAACCCGTCAACAAAATTTTCATTGGCAGGATTAGTACCTGCATGCATTGTTGCCACCACGCCATTTACATAGGCTGCAACAGATATGGGATGACCGGGATCATTTTCCATTTGCTGCAGGATCAGCCATTTCAATCCCAGTTCATACATTTTCTGTACCTGCTGCTCACCTTTATACCTTGCAAGGGAAAGGTTTAAGCGTTTGCTTAATCCGTATTGAAATCCGATCCTGACATCCACCGCATCATCCAATCCGAAAAAATTCTTGATCCCGCCAAAATCGCCACCTATATCGTTGAAGTTATGGCTGACCTTAAACTGAAGCACCCCTTTCGGGATCATGTAAACGGTATTTGCATTGATCAGTCGGGGAGCGTAAAACAAATGGGCCGGAGATTTTTCATTCGTTGACATTCCCGAGCTTTCTGCTGGTCTGGCAGGCAATATGCTTGTGGTATCCTGGCATACTCCTTCCAGCGCCAGGCAGCATCCAGCTAGCGCTAATATTCTTTTCATGCAAAGAGAGATTTAGCAGTATTAATCGGCGAAAGGAGAAAGTGAGTTGCCTGCTTTTCAGGAATAGGCCCCTGGCTAAGAAGTCAATTTCTTCCATGCATCCACGATCTCTTCAGCGTGGGCCTTGTTTTTGGGACGAAGGAATATATTGCGGATAATGCCATTCTCATCAATGATAAATGTGGTGCGATGAACACCCATATAATGATGCCCAAATAGCTGCTTTTCACCCCAAACACCATAGCGTTCCAGTATCTCATGGCTGGTATCGGCAATCAGCGTGAATGGCAGCTTGAATTTCTTCTCAAACTTCTTATGCTTTTTGGCATCATCCGGACTGATCCCCACAACTTCAAATCCTTTTTTCTTCAAAAGCCCATAGTTATCTCTCAGGTTACAGGCCTGTATGGTGCAGGTAGGAGTATCATCTTCAGGATAAAAATAGAGTACCAGTTTCTTTCCTTTGAAATCTTCGAGGGAAATCTCCTTCCCATCCTGATCAACACCCTTAAAGTCAGGGGCAGGAACACCTTCTGTTAACTGTGTTGGCATTTGATTATTTCTTTTTCCGAGCCGGTGTTTTCTTTATCGATTTCTTTTTGCCAGTCGTTTTCCTGGCAGGTTTTTTCTTTGGTGGAGTGTAAGGATATTTCTTGAACCACCAGGTACGTGTGGTAGTATTTCCAGCAATATCTTCTACTGTAACATTTAATTCATGTACTCCGTAAGGACATCTTTCATCAAATATATAGACCCAGGAATGTCCTTTATCATTAGTGAATCTCAACCACTGGCCATCCAGTTCCGCTCTGAAGCTCTTTATTCCGAAATTATCAGACGGAGTGAATACGATCCTGCTGGCGCCACTCAGGTTCAATGTATCCGCACTTCCCAAACTGTTGATTGATGGAGGAATGATATCAGCATACGCCTGAAAATATCCAAAATCACCAAATTCGGCTGTCAGCCATCCATCGGCTTCCTGTCTAGCCAAACGCACATTGGCACTGCCACGATATGATCTCTTAATTACGAGTTTATCTCTCCAGTTGCCGGGAATTTCTTTATCAGGTCTAATGCGAACGGTGAAACTTCCCTGAACGGGTATGGAAGCCTCGTTCAACTGGTGGATGGCCGATACAGAATACGATTCAAGGGATGCATTCCTATAATAAAATGGTCTGACTGAATCGTAGAGAGCCGCTGCAGGTAAGCTGACTTGAAAATCGGGCCGCTTTAATTCATTTGGTTGTCCCGGTATAAATAATGGGAACTGGGAAGGTTTTTCTGATTTGACCGTTGCCAATGCATCATCATGCCTTATCTGGAATTCAAGTGTAGAAACATTCTTATAGGAATCACTTATTTCTATCCGGATAGTATGGGTTTCAGTATCATTCAATTCAATTACCCCATTGCCAAATGCTTTATGATAAACACCTCCTCTATCACCGGGTAATTGTGAAAGATGCTGCATGAATACACCACCATCTTCATGATAGGTATAGTCGATCTGGGAATTCATGTACCGTGTTTCATCATAACTTATGCTGTCAATCACAAAATCAACCTGCAGTTGATCATCCAGGTAAAGTTTGGCGGAATAGATCCCATCCTGGTTAGCGGAACCATTAATCCTGTCAAACGCCTGGATACCGAAACTGACCTTATTCAATCCTGTGGAGATTACCGGTACTCTGGGAATTACATAGCCGTTCCCCACCTTCTTGAGCGGAAAAAATTTCTTCGCTGATTCAAAAATGCTGACACTGCGATCATACATGGCAAGTTTCACCATGGAGGGAGGCGTATTATCCTGCAGTGGAAACCCAAATAATAATGGATTTAAACATTCGCCGGTTCTTGTATCCCTGATCTCAAAATGCACATGTGGGCCCTGCGAAGCTCCGGTACTACCACTGTATGCGATAAAGCTTCCTTTGGAAACCGGAAATTTATCTTTCGGTATTTCCAGTTCAACAGCCCATGATTGCTGAGCATACTGCTGCGCTGTAACATAAGCTTCCAGTGCAGGATTAAAATCATTCAGGTGCCCATACAGCGTTGAAAGCCCATTAGGGTGATTTATAATAATAAATCTTCCGAAGCTGCTGGGTCGTATTCCTACAAAAGCTATGTATCCTTCCGCTGCGGCGTACACCAGCTGGTTCACTTTCTGATCTGTGCGAACATCCAGGCCCATATGCCAGTGATTATCCCGCAGTTCGCCCATATTGGCAACAATGGAGGGAGCAAGGTTCAGCGGCCAACGAAAATAGCCCCTGGGATATTTGGGAGTTTGCGCCTGCAGTATCAAAGAAGGCAATAGGAACGATATCAGTACAAGGGTAGTAAGTCTGCTTTTCAAGGCCACAAAATTAAGTACTAGAAATAGAAAATGAAGTGGCAAAAATAGTTGCAAAAATTTAAGATTAAAGAGCCTTAAAACGGCTCAAAACCTTACTTTTGCGCAATTTGTTTTTTCAGTCCTCCCAGCAATAATGTATGAGGGGCACAGATCAAAAAAAAAATGCCAAAAGACACTTCCATTCGTTCAGTTCTGATCATCGGTTCAGGCCCAATTATCATCGGACAAGCATGTGAATTTGATTACTCCGGCACCCAGGCTGCCCGTAGTCTCCGTGAAGAAGGAGTAAGAGTTTCACTTATCAATAGCAACCCTGCTACCATTATGACTGACCCCATGATGGCCGACAAAGTTTACCTTCTTCCTCTGACCGTAGAAAGCATAGAAACCATTTTGCTTGAAAACCAGGAAGCAGGAACACCCATTGATGCGGTGCTTCCTACTATGGGTGGGCAAACCGCTCTGAACCTGGCAAAGGAAGCCGAGGATATCGGATTATGGAAACAATATAATATACGCCTGGTAGGTGTAGACATAAAAGCAATCGATAAAGCTGAGGACCGCGAAAAATTTCGTCAGTGGATGATTCAACTCGGTGTTCCTGTAGCTCAGGCTAAAACTGCCAATTCTTTCCTTGAAGGAAAGGAGTTTGCACAGGATATTGGATTCCCGCTGGTTATTCGACCTTCATTTACATTAGGTGGCACTGGCGGCGGTTTCGTGCATGATAAAGATGAGCTGGATGAAGCATTGAACCGCGGATTGAATGCTTCTCCCATCCATGAAGTACTGGTTGAAAAAGCAGTGCTGGGCTGGAAGGAGTTTGAGCTGGAGCTTTTAAGAGACGCTGCGGATAATGTATGTATTATTTGTACAGTTGAGAATTTTGATCCGATGGGTGTTCATACTGGTGATTCCATCACTGTAGCTCCATCCATGACACTGAGCGATACAGCGATGCAGCTGATGCGTAACACGGCCATTCGGATGATGCGGGACCTGGGAAATTTTGCCGGTGGATGTAATGTGCAGTTCGCACTGAATCCAGATACCGAAGAGATCATCGCTATCGAGATCAATCCCCGTGTGAGCCGTTCTTCAGCGCTCGCGTCAAAAGCAACAGGCTATCCCATTGCAAAGATCGCCGCCAAACTGGCTATTGGTTATCGCCTGGATGAACTGGAAAACCAGATCACTAAAACAACTTCTGCTTACTTTGAACCAGCGCTGGATTATGTAATAGTAAAGATCCCAAGGTGGAATTTCGATAAGTTCAAGGGAGCTAATGATACACTTGGCCTGCAGATGAAAAGTGTGGGAGAAGTAATGGCAATCGGCAGAAGCTTCACAGAAGCAGTACAAAAAGCCTGTCAGAGCCTGGAGAATAATGCAGTTGGACTTGGTTATTATGGAAAGAGCCTCATGCATGCAGATGAATTGCTGCAATACATTAAGACCCCGAAATGGGATCGCATATTCCGCATTAAGGATGCACTGATGGCAGGCATTTCTGTAAGCACCATTTCCAAAGCAACCAATGGCATTGATCGGTGGTTCCTCTTTGAAATACAGAAGATCGTGAATCTGGAAAAGGAAATGTCGAAATATGATCTTGATACGTTACCGATCGAATTATTAAGAGAAGCCAAAGTAAATGGCTTCAGTGATGAACAGATCAGTCGCATTACCCAGCATGGTGATGAAGAGGATGTATACAGGAAACGTAAAGAGCACGGCATTACCCGCGTATTCAAAATGGTTGATACCTGCAGCGCCGAATTTGAGGCAAAGACTCCTTATTTCTATTCTACGTTTGAAACACCCAGCAGTGGTGGCCTCGCTGGGTCCAATGAATCAAAATCATCTGACAAGAAAAAAATAATCGTTCTGGGTTCAGGTCCAAACCGGATCGGCCAAGGCATTGAGTTTGACTATTGCTGTGTGCATGGACTGCTGGCAATCAAAGAATGCGGATATGAGGCGATCATGATCAATTGCAATCCTGAAACGGTTTCCACAGATTTTGATATGGCCGATAAACTCTACTTCGAGCCGGTATACTGGGAACATGTATGGGAGATCATTGAACACGAGAAACCTGATGGTGTGATTGTGCAGTTGGGTGGACAGACCGCGCTCAAGATGGCTGAAAAACTTCACCAGAAGGGAATAAAGATCATTGGAACTTCTTACGACAGCATGGATATAGCTGAAGATCGTGGAAGGTTCAGTGATATGCTCAAAGAGATGGGCATCCCTTATCCGGATTATGGAACAGCCTATGATGTGGATGAAGCCATTGAAGTAGCAAATAAGGTAGGATATCCGGTGCTGGTTCGTCCTTCTTATGTATTAGGCGGACAAAGAATGCGGATCGTACTCAATGATGATGAAGTGGAAAAGGCAGTAGTGAGTCTGTTAAAACATATTCCGGGTAACAAGATATTGGTAGACCACTTCCTTGACCGATGCCAGGAAGCTGAGATCGATGCGATATGTGATGGAGAGAAATTTCATGTAATGGGCATAATGGAGCATATTGAGCCTGCAGGTATTCATAGTGGCGACAGTAATGCGGTGCTGCCATACTTCAACCTCACTCCGCTTGAAGTGCAGGATATGGTGGATTATGCCAAGAAAATTGCACTTAAGCTGAAGGTGAAGGGGTTGATCAATATCCAGTTTGCCATCAAGGAAGGGAAGGTTTATGTGATCGAAGCAAATCCACGTGCATCAAGAACAACTCCGTTCATCGCCAAAGCATATAACAAGCCCTACCTCAACTATGCTACAAAAGTGATGATGGGTGAGATAACTGTAGCTGATATTCCTGAAGAGAAATTACTGGATGGTTTTGCGATCAAGGAACCGGTGTTCAGCTTCAACAAATTCCCGAATGTAAACAAGGAGCTGGGTCCTGAAATGAAGAGTACGGGAGAAGCGATCAGGTTTATCAAGAACCTTCGTGATCCATACTTCCGGCAATTGTATAAAGACCGGAGTATGTACCTGAGTAAATAAATAAAGACCCGCCTCCGGCGGGTTTTTTGTGCCATTATGACAATTGACACTGGGAAGAAGTTTAACTGAAGACCAACTGATGAACAACCGATGAACAACCGAAGATCCAATTAACGCTACTAACGGTAGTTGACCTTGGAAATCAGGTTATTTTCTGCCAAAATATCCGGAAACAGGCAATTACAATCAAATATCGACCATGCCGTTCCTGATTGTATACATGACCAGGCCAACCCGGCTATGAACTTTTAACTTGCCGAAGAGAGTTTGCCGGTAATCATCGATGGTACGAGGGCTGAGGAACATTTTTTCGGCTATTTCTTTATAAGATAATTCTGTACAGGTCCAGCGAAGGAATTCTTTTTCTTTATCATTAAGCATAACCGGTTTGCTATCTTCTTTATCTGCATCCTTGTGCAGGCCGCTCACCAGTTTGTCCGAAACATATTCAGAGAGGTAAACATTTTTATTCATTACTGAATCGAGTGCCTTCTTCAATTCTTCATGATCAGTATTTTTTAGAAGATATCCTTTGGCGCCTAACCTGAACATTTTGATAATTGTCTTTTCATCACTTAACATGGAAAGCACCAATACTTTTATATGCGGATAATTCTTATGCAGCCACTGTGTGGTCTCAAAGCCATCCATTTCCGGCATATTTACATCAAGTAACACAATATCGGGTATATGATGCTGCATGATCTGTGCGCGCAGGTCTTTTCCATTGTCAGCTTCAAATAGAACTGTATAGCCTTCAAATCCATTAACGAGCCTGGCAAGTGCTGTCCGGAGTAATATATGGTCATCAATTATGGCTACCTGCGTTTTCTTGTTTGATTTCGACATCATTGGTTTACTCTTTCTGTGGTAATAACTTTACCAGTACATGGGTACCTTTCCCTTCAGTGCTGTTGATTGTGATTTCAGCGCCCATCAGGTGAGCCCGGTTATACATACTTTTTAATCCAACTCCTCTTGATGCAGAAACTGATTCTTTCTTTTCAGTTACATTAAAACCTACACCATTATCTTCTACTTCGAGCGCAAAGGTATTATCCTCGTGGTATTTTACCCGCACACAAACCTGTTTGGCCCTGGAGTGCTTTAGGATATTATTCAACATTTCCTGGAACATGCGAAACAGGAAAATCGCTTTTTGTTCCGGAAGTGAGAACTCCTGGCCGCTAATGGAGAATTGAACATCAATCAATCCCGCCTTTTTCACACTGGCCAGCTCAAACCGCATTGATTCCACCAGTCCCACATCATTGATACGGTCAGAATGCAGGCTCTTGGTCAGGTCTGACAGATCAAAAATGGCTTTGTTTAATACTTCCTGGGAATGCCGTGCCAGATCATGAGCAGGGTGTTCTTTTTCCAGCGGCAGAGCTGAAAGGGATAGCTTAACCACAGAAAGCATCTGGCCGATATTGTCATGCAATTCCTGGGCTATTGTTTTGAAGGTATTTTCCTGAATTTCAAGCTGAGACCGGAGAGCCTCCTTCTCGTATTTGTCTTTAATCAAAAGCATTTCCTGTTCCTGGCGGTGCTGGCGTCGTTGATACAGGAAGAGTATAGTTACGATAAACCCTACCAGGATTAGACCCAATATTATACCGATGATTGTGACAAAGTATATCTCCGGGTTCTGATGCATAGAAAGGCTAGCGTAAATAATGAGTACAAGAATACATTTAAAATAGTAAGAATTTGACCAAAATTTTTGACGACCAATTTAGATATACCGCTCCAGTAATTCAAAAGACCAAAAAGAGGAAACCCACAGATGTAAAAAAATAACAATCCGGAACAGATCCAGAAAGCAGGGCTACTTGAAAGCCTTACAGATTGCGGAAGACGGAAAAGCTCCAGGAAATAATAGATACATACCACAGTTATCACCAGGCAGCCAAATGCGTAGGTAACGGAATGAAATACTTTTTTTTGTACGAACAGGATATTGGCGAGTGCAATGATAAAGTAAACGACCATTGTAATACGGATGATCCTCTTGGCAGCCGTGTTAATAATGATCAGGCTGATGATCCACAGATAATAGACAAATTCAAAAGTGGAAAAGAAATTATATAAAAGTATATTATCCCTCCCGGTCCTGTTTAACCAGGCGCCCAGAACTTCCACCAGCAGGGTTGTCATCAGAAAAGGAGGAAAGTATTTAAGGAAAGAATCTAAAGGGTCCAGCTTATAAAACACCGTCAGGCTGGCAACAAAGCTGACAGTTAGAACAAAAGTATAGGGATCCCAAAAATTCATGGAGTGATTTAAGGGAATAAATTTAACCATAAAACCGAAAACCCCCTAGGTCAGGGGGTTTTCGGTTTAGCAACGGATATGAGTGCGATTAGACTACGCAGAGCCCGTCCTCACCTTTGTCAACGAGAATGAAACCAAAACCACCACCATCATCATCGCCAATTGAACCGCAACTTGGTGGACAAATCTTGCCCAGGTTGAAGGCCAGAATAGAGGTGCCATCCTCTGTTTGGACGAATACTTCTTTATTAGCTGTTCCGCTTTCCATTTCTTTTGCTTTGGTAGCTACAAACACGATGGTTTGTCTTCCTTCGAAATCAGGATTTTCAGCGGTGTCTTTATCATATACTCCGAAATAAAGCCGTACGCCGTCACTACCACTTTCTTTGGCTGTTTGAAGAAATGCCTGCAATTCTTCAAGACTGTACCAGACGCTTAAAGAATCTTCCTTACCAAGGTTTTTTGAGTTCTGCGCCCATCTTTCACGTTTGTATTTTTTTATAAGGGAGTCAACATGCTTTGTGTTTACTCTTTTACCTGCCTTTACGGATTTCTTCGCAATTTTTGTCAACATAGCTTTTAGATTTAGAGTGATTAATCAGAATGACCCGTTAAAGCTATCAAGCGGCAGCCCCAAACGCAGGGGGAAAGAGGTGAATGCCAAAGAATTACAAATTATAATTATTTATAACAGTGAGATTATCAGCGAATTGGGAGAAAAATAATAGAAAAATACCGTAAGAATAATAAAATATTCCGGTGAAAAAACCGGGTTTTTTACAGCCTAAAAACGGTCTTTTTTAGGGCAAATCAGAGGGTCGAACTGATCGATGATTAGAATTTAACTTCCGTCATTCCTTTTTAGACCGTCTTTTTCAACAAGAAACGCCTGACAGCCCTTTGTATAAATTTATACCCATTTTTGTTCCGAACCGGGTTGCCTCTCAAATTTTTGCTTTTCGGGTGGGTTTTTGGATCCTAAAAAGATCATTTTCTTATCCCGTGTATTCCACGAAAATCCCCGGGAAATAAACGCTCCTCCAATAAGGCTTTCCATTGAGTAACTCTGGAGTTCCCTGTCACTTCCCGGATTCTGGCAAGGTTATCTTTGCAAAAAGGGCCTCTATGAACAAGGAAATAAGCTCGATAATAAAGAACCTGCAGCGCGTTAACGGCGGCCAGCCATGGTATGGCCGGCCGGTTTATGAATTACTTGAAGAAGTAAGGCCCGATAAGGTTTTTGTAAAGCCGGGTAATGACGGACATTCCATGATTGAACTGCTGTATCATATGGTTACCTGGACGGAATTCTGCCTTAGAAGAGTTCAGGGAGTAAAGGATGAAGATCCTGATGAAGTGGAAAAACTAGACTGGAGAAAGATTGATCCTTCTCTGCACAGCTGGGAAAAAGGATTGGCAGCATTTAAGTCGGCCAACAACCAAATCATTGAATTACTCTCAATGAAAAGTGATGATTTCCTTAAAGAGATTGTTGATTACAGGGAATTCAATTTCCGGTTTATGCTGAATGGCTTAATCCAGCATCATATTTATCATATTGGGCAAATAGCGTACATAGAGAAATTTCTCATTTAGATCGTTGAAAAAACGTTGTTACCGCCACCAGGCTCACTTATTTTTCCAGATGAGTGCGCCCGTTGTATATTTCTGGAAAAAATCTGTCTTCATCAGATTAATACCCGCATTAATAGCCGGTATTCTCCTTCAATGGCAAATCAACCTTCCTCCTTTATTTCTGAATTCGGGAATGTTTTTTTGTCTGCTGTTGCTCTTACTCTATTTCTTTATTCCCATTCGGCATCGCTTCAGATTTTCCTTTTTGAATGGTGTTGCCTGCCTTGTTTTGTTCACCTGTACTGGTGCAAGGTTAACTTATGCCCAAAATGCCCGGAATTCCGCTTCCTGGTTTGATAAATATTATTCTGATAGCAGCGCATTGCTGGTAAGATCCATTGAACCGCCAGTCATTAAAGAAAGATCCATAAAGGTTTTGGCATCGGTATCTGAAGTGATAACAGGCAGCGAGGTTCAGCACACAACCGGGGATATCGTCGTTTATTTTGATCGGAATACTCCCGTTACATCTCTGCAATATGGAACAAGGCTTTTATTTAAAAAGAGGTTGCAGGAGATCCGGAATAGCGGAAATCCAGGAGCGTTCGATTACCGACGATATTGTTTTTTCCAGGGCATCACACACCAGGTATATCTTGACCAGAATGAATTTACTGCCCTTAAGGAAACATGCCGGCAACCATTTCAATCATTCATTTTTTTCGTACGGCAAAAAATAGTTTCCATTCTAAAGCGATACATCAGAGGAGAAAAAGAAACTGGTCTGGCGGAAGCACTGTTAGTTGGTTATAAAGACAACCTGGATAAATCGCTGGTTCAGGCTTATAGCAATACAGGTGTTGTACATATCATAGCTATTTCAGGTTTACACCTGGGTTTGATCTATTGGCTGCTGGTTCAACTATGCAAACCGTTATCCAGGAGAAAAAGAACAATGTGGCTTTCTCCGCTAATTATTATTTCCGGCCTTTGGCTATTTAGTTTCCTGGCAGGCGCACAACCTTCTGTGCTTCGTTCTGCGGTTATGTTCAGCTGTCTTGCCCTTGGCGAGGGATTGAACAGAAAAACCAATATTTATAATTCCCTTGCCTTTTCAGCATTTATATTATTGTGTTACAATCCCTACTGGCTCTGGGATACCGGATTTCAATTATCCTATGTTGCAGTACTGAGCCTGGTTATTTTCATGAATTTTATAAAAAACATTGTCTGTTTTGAAAACAGATTGATAAATGCAATCTGGAAACTCAGTGCAGTTACCCTGGCTGCCCAGGTTTTGACACTCCCATTATGTATTTATTATTTCCATCAGGTACCGATATGTTTCCTATTTACAAATCTTGTTGCAGTTCCTCTTTCAAGCATTATTTTGATGGGAGAAATTATGCTTATTGTAATTTCCTTTATTCCAATTGCCGCCTCAGTCACTGGTCAGCTCATTTCCATTTTAATCAAATGCATGAATGGGTTCATAGAAAAAATCGATCTTTTCCCATTTGCAACATGGGGTAATTTGCAGGTAAGTCTCACTCAAACAATAATCCTTTTCATTTTGATCATTGGATTCAGTTACTGGCTAATGGAAAGAAACCTGGCCGGGTTTAAAGCGGGACTTATTTGTATGCTTGCATTCACTCTTCTTAGAAGTATTTCCTTTATTGTTTCCTCAAGGCAGAAAAAGATCATTATTTACAATTTGCCCCAAAAGAGAGCAATAGATATAATTGAAGGGAATCATTATCAGTTCATCGGTGATTCTTCACTACAAACTGGAATTTCCAGGAATTCAATTTTAGGCCCGGCCAGAACATTTTTTAGAAGCACAAAAAATGCAAAAACTGCTATTACCTCCAACACCTATTTATCCTGGCATGGAAAACATATTCTTATGTTGGAAACCAGGATGAAATTTAAATACAGCTCCTGCAGACCCTTAATCGATATAGTGCTTATATCGGGAAGGCCATCCATTAGCATTAATAACCTTTTCATTGGCCTGAATATTAAACAGATAGTGGCGGATGCCTCTGTGCCCTATTGGAAGGCTGTTTTATGGAAACGGGAATGTGAACAACTGCATATTCCCTGGCATTATGTAAGTGAAGAAGGTGCTTTTGCCATCACCCTCCCTTAACTTACCTTTGCGCCTCTCTGAGACAATTTCCTAACGACAGCCTGCCTTCAATTTATCAGCTATGACCAAAAAGATTCAATCTGCACTTATTTCTGTTTTTTATAAAGATGGCCTTGAAAATATTGTGAAGCTTCTTGCTGAACAGAATGTTACCATCTATTCCACAGGTGGCACCCAGCAGTTTATCGAGAAATTAGGGGTCAGAGTAGTTCCAGTAGAAGACCTTACTACCTATCCTTCCATCCTTGGAGGCAGGGTCAAGACCCTGCACCCCTCAGTTTTTGGAGGTATACTTGGCAGAAGGGATAATGAAACGGATGTAATGGAAATGAAGCAGTATAAGATCCCCGAGATTGACCTGGTAATCGTGGACCTCTATCCTTTTGAAGAAACGGTGGCTTCCACCACTGATGAAAAATCGATTATTGAAAAGATCGATATCGGCGGACCATCCATGATACGTGGAGCTGCAAAGAACTTTAAAGACCTTGTGGTTATTGCTGCAAAGAAAGATTATGCAGCCCTGGAGCAATTATTACGCAACCAGAAAGGGGAAACCACCCTTGAACAGAGAAAAAGTTTTGCGGCAAAGGCGTTTGAAATTGTGGCTCATTATGATGTGGTCATTGCTCAATATTTCAATCCTTCCGGGTCACTCTATTTTCTTGAATCCATTCCTAATCCAAAAGCAATGCGTTATGGTGAGAATCCTCATCAGTCGGGTGTTTTCTATGGTGATCTGGAAAAATTGTTTAATCAGCTGAATGGCAAGGAACTTTCTTATAATAACCTGGTTGATGTGGATGCAGCCGTGCAATTGATCGGAGAATTTGGAGAAGAAAAGAATGAACCAGTATTTGCAATTATCAAGCACACGAATGTCTGTGGAATTGCACAGAGAAAAACAGTGAAGGAAGGCTGGGATGCTGCACTTGCGGGTGATCCGGAAAGTGCATTTGGTGGTGTGCTGGTCTCAAATGGCACTATCGACAAATCAACAGCCGAAGCCATTAATGAGATATTCTTTGAAGTATTGATCGCTCCTGCATTCAATGAGGATGCACTGACCGTGTTAAAATCAAAAAAGAACCGCATTCTATTAAAATTGAAATCTCAACCTGCCAGTAAAGAACAATATAAATCCGTATTGAATGGAGTATTGGTCCAGGGTATTGACGAAGGTAATTATGCTGAATGGAAAGAAACTGGCGGAAGAGATACAACTGGTGCTGAAAAAGCAGACCTCAATTTTGCAAACCTGGTTTGCAAGCACCTTAAATCAAATGCCATTGCCCTGGTAAAAGATAAACAGCTTATCGGAAAAGGATGCGGACAAACCAGTCGCATCGATTCACTTCGACAGGCGATTGAGAAATCACGCCAGTTTACCTTCAATCTCAATGGAGCTGTAATGGCAAGTGATGCATTCTTTCCATTTAATGATTGCGTTAAGATGGGACATGAAGCTGGCATCACCGCTTATATTCAACCCGGAGGATCAATCAGGGACAATGATTCAATTGAATATTGCAAGGAAAACAACCTGGCAATGGTAATAACGGGCATGCGCCATTTTAAACACTAGATTGCGAAACTTCTATTATAAACTGCTCATACATCTCTCTCCATCCGGCAAATTGCGGATCTGTCCCTAAAAAGGAATTATGCCAGATCATTATGAAAACACCGTTCACTGATTTTACCGACTGGTAATAATTCTTTAATTCTTCCAGCGTCTGGGAAGCAGTCATTTTCTGCTCATAAAATGAATTGGCATCCATAAAGCAGAAAGGAAAAACATACAAACCTGTTTTCTTTTCATTCCTGAGATCATACCAGTAAAAAGGTGTACAGGTTGAAGCACGGAATCCATTTCTGCTGCCATACCCCATTGAGAAATCAAACTGGATTCCATTATCAAGTAATTGCTGGAAGGTTTCCGGCAGATTGAAGCGGATATAGTGCTGACGTGATGCTCTTATACTATTGCCGGCAATCTTACAAAGCAGGTCAATCTCCTTCTTCAATTTACTTACGTCATCTCCACTTTGCCAGGAAGGATGAACACCTACAGGATAACGAATAGCGTGATCACGAATTAATTCCTGCATTTCCTTATTGGAAGGTGAAATATTCTTATCAAACCGGCCAGTTTTTTCTGCCACTAAAAAGAAGTAATAGGGCTTGAGCTTAAACTTTTCATGCAACTGATTCATCCATCCATAGGCATCATAAGGATCCCGCTTGTCCCTGATCCTGCCTTTAAACTCTTTCCAGCTACCTTTTAATAATGATCTAATAAACCCGCCCGTAGTTCGCATCCATCCTTTATGGCGCCAGGACCAGGCCATGTCTATATCATAGGTTGGAGTAAAGGTGAATCGTGATTGCCCGGGTTGACAGGAGGGAAATCTTTCTTTCAATTTCTTTTTGAATGACTCCAGCCAGAAATTGACCAATGGTTTGTTAAGGAACCCCTGCTTACCGGCCACGGATGATTCCGGGTCAAACCGGCCATAGGCATCCTTTTTATGAGGCAGGTATTCTTCATACCGGCTGATCAAATAAAAACTGGCAGCCAACAGGTCAAAACCCATATCGCCTCCAGTTTTGAAAAATGCTTTTTGATTATCCTGTAAATAACAATCGATTACCTGGGGAGCAATACTTGTTTCGAACAGGAGCGTGTGAGGAATTATCCAGCATTCATTTTCAGTTACCGGAGCTTCACTGTAGTTTATCCGGCCCTCATTGTATTCCCTGAATTGATTAAGATCGGAAGTAAGAAGAATGCCATCCGCATTGATCTCCTTGCCAATGAATTCAATAATGTAGCTGAGCCGGGGGCTTATCGTTTTGCAATAAAGAAGCATGATATTTTATAAAGATCGCGCTTCTTTTGAATTCGGTTATTTCTTCTTTTTATCTTTCCACATCTCATTGAAGGATTTCTTTGGGAACTCCATTTTGCCCCTATGTTCTGTCCATGCTTTCAACATGCTATTCACCACCCAGTTCTTAATGGAGGAATTTCCAAAATTCATCAGGCCTCTGTGAAGCATAGCCTGCTTCCACATTTTCCAGCCCATTTTTTCTGCAAATACGGTTTGTCCTTCTTCTACAGCTTCATGCCTATTTTCGAGCAATAATTCGTGAAGATTGATCTTTACTGCGCATACCTCAGTACAGTTGCCACAAAGGGAGGATGCATAGCTCAAATGCTTCCAGTCCCCCATATCCTTCAAATTTGGAGTGATCACTGAACCAATCGGACCGCTATAAGTAGCTTCATAGGCATGTCCGCCGATATTCTTATAAACCGGACAGGCATTCAAACACGCGCCGCAACGAATGCAGTAGAGACTTTCCCTTTGCTTTTCATTGGCGAGAATATTTGTTCTTCCATTATCCAGCAATACCACGTACATATCTTCTGGTCCATCTATTTCATTTTCCTGTTTGGGTCCGGTAACAATGGTATTATAGACTGTGATCCTTTGTCCTGTTCCATAAGTTGCCAGCAAGGGCCAGAACAGCGCAAGATCAGTCATGGAAGGAATCACCTTTTCTATACCAGCGATTACAATATGCGTTTTGGGCCAGCCGCAGCTTAATCTTGCATTTCCTTCGTTCTCTGTAACAGCAATAGCTCCTACATCTGCAATGATGAAATTGGCACCGGTGATCCCAATCTCAGCCTGCATGTATTTATCCCGAAGCACCTGGCGTGCAACCAGTGTAAGCTGTTCAGGTGTGAGTAATGGATCAGTGCCAAGCTTTTCTGCAAAGAGATTCGCTACATCTTCTTTGCTCTTGTGCATGGCAGGAGTTACAATATGGTAAGGAGGTTCGTTATCCAATTGCTGGATATACTCTCCCAGATCTGTCTCAACACTCTCTATATTATTTTTTTCAAGGAAATGATTTAAATGTATTTCCTCCGTGACCATACTCTTGCTCTTTACAATGGTCTTGCATTTTTTCAGTTCACAAATTTTCTTAATCTCCTGTAATGCATCCTCAGCATTCTCTGCCCAGATAACTTTGGCGCCACGTTTTGTTATCGCTGCTTCAAATGTTTCAAGGGATTTATCAAGCGTTTCAATAGCACGCCATTTCAGGTTCTTGGCCTTTTCACGGGCCAGGCCTACATCACTGAATTGCTGCTTGCCCTGAGGCACCACCGCATTATATTTTCCAATATTATAATTGATCTTGCGACGATGCTCTTTATCGGCCGCTTTCTCGCTGCTCTTTATATCGAATGAGGATGAATTTTGAGACATGTCACAAAAGTAATACGGAACTTGATTCCCGGTGAGTTTTTTGTCAAATTATACCGTACACGTTTGCGTATTAAGATATGGTGCTCCTGACCCCGTGTTTGATACATAACTGTCCTGTTCTCTCCTGCAATTCGTTGAGATAGCTTCAGACCTGGTAGTAATTATTACCAAAAATTGGGATTGGATTCAACTCTCCAGATGTTACTTGTTTATGAGTGATCATTAAAAATGGGAGCTTGCAATCTTATCAAGCGCCTGGTAAAATTCTTCGCCGTATTTCCGGATGAGGGCTTCCTTCAGGAATTGATAGGCGGGCACTTTTAATTTTTCGCCGAATGAACAGCCTGGACTACAGAGTATTTCCCTGGGTTCATAGTTTACACGCTCGTAATCGCCATGTTTCCCCTTAGAGGCGGTAATGGGATACAGATGACAGCTGATCGGTTTTTTCCAGGGAATCAGGCCATCATTATAAGCCTGCTCAAAGGAGCACTTAATCAGGCCGTTTGATTCTCTTATGGCATATGCACAAATCTCGTTGTCTTTTGGAAGGGTCGGAGTTACCCAGCCAAACTCATCATCATAAGTATATTTTCCCTGCTTTTCAATTTCATTTATTGCATCGGCAGTAAGATAGGGTTTCACTTTTTCATAATACTGCTGCACCAAATGCTTTTCCTCCTTTGTAAGCGGAGCTCCAGCATCACCTTCCTCACAACAGCCACCCTTGCATGCGTTCAGATTGCATACAAACTGCTTTTCCACCACATCGTTGCTCACCAATATATTATCAATTACTATCAATTCTATGAATTTGCCGCAAAGGTAAGACCGGGCTACTGACCATCCGCCTTTTTCCTGTTAAATAACCTGTTACGTAGTTGTGAGCCTGCCTCTGTAAGGCGGTTATGCGATGTTAAATAGTGTATAACCCTGTGTTCCAGCCAGTGATGCAGAGGAAGGAGTAATGCAGCAAGGCCAATCATAAACAACAGGTCTTTCCAGGGTTCCCCCTCGGTAATGGAATAAATATTCTTCTTAAATATCAGGAAGATAAATTCAAAGAACATAAGAAAGGCAAAGAAACCGATCATTTTGATGGTTGTGGCGGATACCCTGAACATCCCCAGCATTACAAGTGCAACAAATAGCGCAGTAATACCTACTGTTATCCCAAGGTATTGAATATTGAAGCGTTTTCGTTTAGCCTCCTGTTTTTCCTTTTCCAGCCTTACTAATCGCAGCTGCTCATCTGCTGCTTCCACCTGTGCTAATTCTTTTTCTTTATTTAGCTTTTCAACGCTGTCTTTCAGCTCGTAATAGATACCGTTAAACTTACTGGCCATTTGAAAATCACCTTTCTGCATATACAATGAATCCAGGTGCTTGGCCGCTGCCCGCGCCGGCTCCAGTTGACCTACTCTGTCCGCAACGTCCTTTACTCTTGTATATAAGGAGATAGCGGTATCATATCTACCCATCTTTCTATAAACATCGGCAAGTTGTGCGAAAAAGTTCATTTGGTTAGTGGGATTGGGCGACCTGTCAAAAAACGGATAGGCTCTCTCGAAAAAATACATTGATGAATCAAACTGATTAAGCGCTCCATAAATAACTCCATAGGCCTGATCAACCACACCTGCAAACCCGAAGTTGTTAAGAAATTCCTTCAATTCTTTTCCACTGGAAGAATTAAAGTAGGCAAGCGCTTCTTTAGGTTTATCCGATCGTAAATACTGATTAAGCAGATTGATATAGCCGGGTATCTTGAGGTTTGAAAATTTTAATGAATCTGCCATAGCAATAGATCGCTCATAGTAGGTAATGGCCAGATCATAGTTTTTCTTTTGTGCATACAGGTTGCCAATCGAGCTTATGTCCACCACCCTTATGTAAGGCACATTTTTTTCCTTAATATCATCAAGATTTTTCATCGCCCTGATGTAGTAGTCGATCGCACGGTCATAATCACCAATATTGGAGTAAAACCCTGACAGGTTCACGTTGCAGGTGCGTAACTCGGATGGGTTCTTTATTTCCTCTGCAAGCCGCAATGCAATCAGGTAATTGCGGAGCGCCAGTATCTTGTCATTCCTGACAAGATAAACATCACCAAAAATATTATAGGATTCAGCTTTGAGACTATCATTGTTTACTGTGGAAATAATGGAGAAGGCCTGGTTGGCATAGCTTAGTGCTTTGTCTTTATCCGGTACGGCAAGATTTATGGAAGACAGCTTCAATAACGCTTTGCCGGTTTCTTCATCCAGCCTGTTCAGTTTGGCAATATCCAGCGCCTTATTGTAGTACTCTATAGAGCGATTGATAAAATCTTTTGTACCTGCAAAATAACTGCAGCGGTTACCATTGGATATATAAGCAGTGATCATGAGCTTTCTGTCCCGGGATTCTTC
>JAJKIP010000159.1 GCA_021154405.1 Segetibacter sp.
GATGGGAAAAAAATAATGACAGATTTGAGGTGGAACGGTCTGCCGATGGTTCCTACTGGAGGAAAATTGGCACTGTTAAGGGAAGTGGCACCATATTCCAGGATGCCAGTTATTCATTCACAGATGACAACCCTGAAACTACACAAAGCTTTTACCGTTTAAAGCAGGTAGACCAGGATGAAAAATTCCGGTATTCAGTGGTAAGGCAGGTTACATTCAATTCTGACAATGGCAGGTTTATTGTGGGGCCAAATCCTGCAAGCTCCCAAACAGAGATCCGGTTCTCCAAAACCCAATCTCTGGTAAATTATGAAGTACTGGATATAGGTGGACGAATCAAATTAAAAGGGAGACAGCAAAATGTCAGGAAGGTTACTATTCAGACTGCTGGGCTGGAAAACGGAGTATATTTATTGAAAATCAATAATTCCTCGAGCAAACTTATAATTAGCAGATAAACAGAGAGAATCATTTTGTAAGTTTGGATACTAAGCCACAACTATCCTGGAAGACCCTGGGTTTCGTGTGCATTTGTTATCCAAAAAAAAATTTCATTAACTTAGGTTGTGGATTTCTTCACTAATTTTTTTAAGAAACATGCAGGTTCTTCATTCAAAAAAGAACTTAAGAATATTCTAGGCTTCAGGCCCAACAATATTTCATTATATAAAACAGCCCTTACCCACCGCTCTGTACGTGAAGGTGCCGATGAAAATAATGAACGCCTTGAATACCTGGGAGATGCTATACTCAGTGCCATGATCGCTGACTATCTTTTCAAACGTTATCCTTATCGTGAAGAAGGTTTTCTCACCGAAATGCGTAGCAAAATGGTGAACCGTCAGCAATTGAACGATATCGCCATTCGTATGGGCCTGAAAAAAATCACTCTCTTCAATAAAATGGATGGCTCTCTTAAAGTCAGCCAGATCTTCGGTAATACACTCGAAGCACTGGTGGGCGCCATGTACCTGGATAGTGGTTATAAAAAAACAAGCAAATGGGTACTGGAGCATGTGATACAGCCACACATGTTCATGGATGACCTGGAAATCCTGGAGATCAACCACAAGAACAAATTATATGGCTGGGCCAACAAGAACGGAAAGGTGCTGGAATTTGAAACCCTCAATGAAAAATTGGAAAATGGACGCAGGCTATTCACCATTGCTGCAGTAGTAGATGGCAATAACATTGCAGAAGCCAAGGCCTTCAATAAGAAAGATGCTAGCCAGATCGCTGCCCAAATAGCGGTGGAAAAGCTGGGTATTACCTGATAAATTTCATCGCAGAACTACTCTTTTATCTCCTGACATAGTTCTATCAACACTCCATTAGTATCTCTCGGATGCAAAAAACAGATCAGTTTATTATCTGCTCCCTTTTTCGGCTCCCCGCTAAGCAACAGAAATCCCGCTTCCATTAATCTTTTCATCTCCGCTTTTATATCATCCACCTCAAAAGCAATATGATGCATGCCCTCACCCACTTTTTCAATAAACCGGGCAATATGACCAGTCTCGTCCATTCCTTCCAGCAATTCAATTTTGGTTTCTCCCGTTTTGAAGAAGGAAGCAGTAACACGCTCCGATTCTATTTTTTCTGTTTTATAACAGGGAGTATTCAGTAATTTCTCAAAAAGGGGAACCGATTTGGCCAGGCTTTTCACAGCAATGGCTATATGCTCAACTTTCTTCATAAATAAGCAATTTTATAAAGGATTATTTACCTGTATCTCCCGGTGATTAACAGCACTCAAAATAGAACCTTTTGAGCTAATTTTGTGTTTACCAAGGGAACGATAATTGCTACCCTTTAGGATATGCTTAATTTCCCCATATACCTGGACTATAATTCTACAACTCCTTGTGATCCAAGGGTGGTAGAAGCCATGCTTCCTTACTTTACCAGCGCCTTCGGGAATGCTGCAAGTCGCAACCATCCCCTGGGATGGCAGGCGGAGGAGGCAGTAGAGCTTGCCCGGGAGCAGGTAGCCAAACTGATAGGGGCCGAAACTAAAGAGATCGTCTTCACTTCCGGTGCTACAGAAGCGGTAAACCTGGGCCTGAAAGGCGTTTTTGAGACTTATTCAGGGAAGGGCAATCATATCGTTACCTGTAATATTGAGCATAAAGCGGTGCTGGATACCTGCGGGCGAATTGAAAAAATGGGCGGAGAGGTAACCAGCCTGAAGGTTAAACCTGATGGGATCATTGATCTTAAGGAGCTGGAAGCAGCTATTAAACCATCTACCATCCTGGTGGCGGTAATGTATGCCAATAATGAGATCGGGACCCTGATGCCAATTAAGGAGATCAGTGCAATTGCCAAAAAGAAGGGTGTCCTGGTATTTTCAGATGCTACCCAGGCTGTTGGCAAAATACCAGTGGATGTTATCCGGGACGGAATTGACCTGATGGCATTTTCTGCGCATAAACTATATGGACCCAAGGGCGTCGGTGCCTTATATGTAAGAAGAAAGGATCCCAGGGTAAAGCTGACTCCGCAGATTGACGGCGGTGGCCATGAACGGGGGATTAGGAGTGGTACTCTTAACGTACCGGGAATTGCAGGATTTGGAAAAGCCTGCGAAATAGCTTTAAATGAGTTGAAGGAAACCGGTGAAAGACTAAGGTTGCTGCGCGATAAACTGGAGAATGCGTTTTTGAACATAGAAGAAACATACCTGAACGGAGATAAGAATCAGCGCCTGCCAAACGTTTCTAATATATCATTTCGATATGTGGAAGGGGACGCGCTGATGATGGGATTTAACAAAAATATCGCGGTATCATCCGGCTCAGCATGTACTTCCGCATCTCCTGAACCGTCTTACGTATTGAAAGCACTGGAAGTGGGGGATGACCTGGCGCGTAGTTCTATCCGGTTCAGCCTGGGCAAAAATACTACGGAAGAAGAGATTGATTATACCATTGCGGAAATAACCAGCACGGTAAACAGACTCAGGGAACTGAGCCCGCTATGGGAAATGTATAAAGAAGGAGTTGAGATCAAACAGGAAGAATGGTTTCATCATTAAATAATACAGGCACTACTATGAATATGAATATGACAGGCTTCGAAAATGCCATACATGTAAGCGATAAAGCAAAGGCCCGTTTGGGAGAATTAATGGTTGAGCAGGGAAAGGATGCTTCTTACTTTTTACGCGTAAGCGTAGTAGGCGGAGGCTGTTCCGGCCTTAGCTATAAAATGGATTTTGACAATGTATCAAAACCAACCGACCAGGTTTTTGAGCATAATGGCATTAAGGTAGTCGCTGACATGAAGAGCTTATTATACCTCGTTAATACCACACTTGAATTTTCAGACGGACTGAACGGCAAAGGGTTTTACTTCAATAACCCAAATGCCAGCCGCACCTGCGGATGCGGAGAAAGTTTTGCAGTGTAATATTTCAGGCCCTATAGCGATCGGCAGGCGATATTTCCGTGGTGGTCCCGATAGTTACCGGGATAATCATTATTTTGCATAACTATCTATGTGGGCCATTTGTAAAAAGGAACTCCGCCAGTTTTTCAGCAGCCTTACCGGCTATATCGCTATCATCGTATTCCTCCTGGTGAATGGTTTAATGTTATTCGTTTTCCAGGACAATGTCCTTGATTTCGGCTATGCCACACTGGATCGCTTCTTTGAATTGGCTCCCTGGGTCTTATTGTTATTGATTCCCGCCATTACCATGCGCAGCTTTGCAGAGGAATTCAAGACCGGCACATTCGAGATCCTCCAAACAAGACCATTAACTCCCTGGCAGATCACAGGAGGTAAATTTCTCGGTAGCCTGATAGTGGTGGCCATTGCACTTATTCCAACCATTGTTTATTTTTTCTCCATACAGGCGCTTTCTTCCAATGAAGGAATTGATACTGGCGCCACCATCGGCTCCTATATCGGATTGTTCTTCCTGGCAGCAGTATTTACGGCCATAGGGGCCTGCACCAGCAGCTTTACCAGCAATGCTGTAGTGGCCTTTATATTTTCATTGATCGCCTGTGCGCTATTATATTATGGATTTGATGCCATCAGTAAGCTGCCCGTATTCTCCGGTGGAGCGGATTATTATATAGAAATGGCAGGCATCGATTATCATTATCGCAGCATGAGCAGGGGTGTGATCGATTCACGTGATGTGATCTATTTTCTCAGCCTGATCTTTTTATTCCTTTCGATTACTCACCGTAACCTGGTAAAACGATAAATATCCTTCGATGCAAAAACTGATCGCTTCAAAATTTGGCTGGCTGCTGTTGCTGGTTCTGCTGCTTGCCATTAATTTCATTGCATCGGTGGTCCATACCAGGGTTGATCTTACCAAAGAAAAGAGATATACATTAAGTACTGCCACCAAGAATCTGCTGCGAAACCTGGATGATGATGTGCAGATTGATGTTTTTTTGAAAGGAGAATTCCCCGCAGGGTTTCGGAAACTGGCTAATAGTACAGCCGAATTTTTAGAGTTATTAAAAGACAGGAATAGCAGTCGCATCCATTACCGTTTTATATCTCCACAGGACCCAATGCCTGAAACCGGCAGGCCTTATGGTGATTCATTGGTTAATATGGGCGCTGTGCCAATCAATCTTACTGTTCAGAAGAAAGCAGGAGAAAGCAGCAATATCATTTTCCCGGTAGCCGTAATGCATTACAAAGGGAAGCAATCATTGGTAAGCCTGTATCCTGGAGCCAGTGGCAGGATCTCCCAGGAAGAGATAAACAGTGCTGAAGCATTGATGGAATACCAGTTTGCCAAATCACTCAGCAAAATAAGGAGCGATAAAAAACCAGGTATTGCCTATGCCGTGGGGAATGGTGAACCAGTGGATGCCCGCACCATTGACCTGGTACAGACCCTGTCACAGGATTATGCTTTTGGCACATTAAACCTCCAGGCACAGCATAATGTTCCAAAGGATGTTGAAATATTGCTGATAGTAAAACCAACCCAGACCTTTTCAGAGGATGAGAAACTGAAAATTGATCAGTTTGTAATGAATGGCGGAAGGCTGGTTTGTTTTATCGACAACCTGATTGCGGAGCAGGACAGTCTTGCATTTAAACCGCAAACTATTGCGTACGACAGAAACCTCAATCTCACTGATCTGTTTTTCCGTTATGGATTACGTATCAATACTGACCTGGTGATGGACCTGCAGTGTGATCTGATCCCTCTTGTAGTTGGCGGTTCCGAAAACAATCCGCAAATGGAGTTCCTGCACTGGAATTATTACCCCCTTTTTTCTCCTGGAAGTAATCCTGTACTAAATAAAAGTCTCGGATATATATCCGGAAGGTTTGTGAACTCCATTGATACCATCAAGGTACAGGGCGTTACTAAAAATATATTGCTGGCATCTTCACCCAATTCAAGGATCATCAGTACACCTGCATTGATTAGTTTGAATGAAAATAAGAATGCACCGGAAGATGAGAAATTCAAACGGAATGGAATTCCTGTTGCAGTGATGCTGGAAGGAAAATTCAGTTCGCTATACCGGAATCGTTCTACCCAGGCACAAAGGGATAGCCTGGCTTCCTATGGCTCTCCATTCAAAGGAGAATCAGATAACAAGGCAAAGATTATTGTGGCAGGTGATGGGGATATGGTATTGAATGACCTGCTGCCTGATCCCAATAATTCACAACAGCCATTCCCCCTGCCGATGGGTTGGAACAAATACACTTACCGTGAGGTTCAGAAAGAATCAGAATTTGGTAAATTATTCATTCCCGTAGCCAATCGCGATTTCCTTCTCAATTGCGTAGAATATATGGTGAATAGTGCTGATATTATGGAAACCAGGAATAAGGATATTGTACTTCGTTTGCTGGATTCTCAGAAGATCAGTGAACAAAGAACTACCTGGCAATTCATCAATATCGGGCTGCCGATATTATTAATTATTCTTACTGGATTTATTTACCAGCAGGTCCGTAAACGCCGGTATGCCGCCTGAGGAAGCCTTATCTTTGTACCCTAAATTCCAATGGCTTTAGATGACAGCAGAGCAGATATCTTACGTTGTATTCGGCCTTGTTTTATTACTCGCCCTGATATTTGATCTGGGGCTTCTCAGCAAGAAAAATAAGAAGGTTACCATTAAGCAGGCACTTTACCAGACATTCTTCTGGGTGGGTCTGGCGCTTGCTTTTTTCATATTCATGTGGATTGAAAATGGCCAGAACTCGGCACTGGAATACCTCAGTGCCTACCTGATGGAATGGAGCCTGAGCATCGATAATATCTTCGTATTTATATTGATCTTCTCCTCTTTCAGCGTTAAAGAAAAGGATTATGGAAGAGTGCTGCTGGCCGGTATTTTAATGGCAATTGTATTCCGGGTCATATTCATTACAGTTGGTGTTGCACTGGTTAACGAGTTTGAATGGCTGCTCTATATTTTTGGTGCATTCCTGGTGTATACAGGGATCAGGATGTTCAAAACCGAAGAGGAAAAAGAATTTGACCCCAAAAGATCTGCTGTATATCGGTTCTTAAAAAGACTGGTTCCATTGGTGCCACATGATGGAGGAGGAAAATTCAGAGTGAAAGAAGATGGAAAGAATCGCTATACCATTCTCTTTGTAGTAGTGATCATGCTGGCAGCCATCGATATAGTTTTTGCGCTGGATTCCATTCCTGCAGTAATTGGTATATCCAAAGACAATATGGTGATCTATACCTCCAATATTTTTGCGGTACTTGGATTAAGATCCTTATTCTTTTTGCTGCGTGGAGCAGTGAGTCGTTTTGATTACCTTCCCCAGGGCATTGCTATCGTTCTTGTGTTTATTGGATTGAAGATGCTGACTGAACACTGGATCAACCAGTGGATCAGCAAGAATATCCAGGTGTTCATTTCCCTTGGAGTTATCCTGCTTTGTATTACAGGTTCTATTTTCTATTCTATATTTATCGATAAAAAAGGAACAGGGCCAGAGAAGGATAAGGTGGATATTTATTAGACGTTCCCTCTTAGACAATGAAATATACGCTGGACCATATCGCTGGGATTATTGGAGCCCGCCTGCCCGGCCGGCAAACCCAACTGGTTTCCGCTGATCTTTCTATTGAGTACCTGATGACGGACAGCCGAAAAGTTTTCGCCCCGGCTCAGACCTTATTCTTTGCATTGAAAGGACCGCGCAGAAACGGCCATCAGTTTATCAATGAATTGTACAAGAAGGGTGTAAAGAGCTTTGTTATCAGCGAAACAGTAGATGAAACACAGTATCCGGCTGCTTATTTTTTAAAAGTCACTGATACTCTTGCAGCATTACAATCCCTGGCTGCTTATAATCGAAAACAATATACCATCCCTGTTATAGGGATTACTGGCAGTAATGGAAAAACCATTGTAAAGGAATGGCTGTATCAATTATTGCAGGATCAATATTCAATTGTCAGGAGTCCCCGCAGTTTCAATTCACAAATTGGCGTTCCACTCAGTGTATGGCAAATGAACGAGCGGCATACGCTTGGAATATTTGAAGCTGGTATTTCCACCACAGGGGAAATGGAAAAACTGGAACATATTGTTGAGCCAACCATTGGTATACTCACAAATATCGGAGATGCGCACAATGAAGGCTTTACCGGCAACCAGCAAAAGCTGGAAGAGAAATTAAAACTGTTTATTCATTGTAAACAGATCATTGGAAGAGAGAATTATTTCAAGGAAATAAAAAGCTTTCCAGGCAAACCGCAATTGATAACCTGGGGCAACTCCTTCAGTAATGAACTGATTGTAAAGAGCATTGACAAAAAAGAGGAGAGTACAGTAATTACTGCAGCCTATAAAGGAAAAGAAACTGAATTCACCATTCCCTTCCGGGATGAGGCGTCTATTGAAAACGCCATTACCTGTTATTTGACCTGCCTTTCACTTGGATTGGACGATGCCAGGATCAGAAAGAAAATGCAGTTGCTTCAGCCGGTGAATATGCGACTGGAAGTCAAGAAAGGTATTAATCACTGCACAATTATCAATGACAGCTATAGTGCTGATATTAGTTCATTGCAAATTGCATTGAATTTTCTGAGTCAACAGGGCGCCCAGCATCGTCGTACAGTTATTCTCTCCGATTTTGTTCAAACAGGAATAGATGATAATAAGCTTTATCGTCTTTTGCTAGCAGAGTTGAAACAATATGCTGTATCAAGACTGATAGGAATCGGAGAAAAAATATCGGCTGAGCTTAACGCATTATACGCGGAAATAAAAGATGTACTGGACATTGAGCTGCATATTTCCACGGCGGATTTCATCAATCATTTTCGTTCGTCCCAATTCAGAGATGAGATCATACTCGTAAAAGGCGCCAGAATATTTGAGTTTGAGCAGATTGTTCATCTCCTTGAACAGAAGGTGCACCAGACTGTGCTGGAGATCAATCTCAATTCCATTGCGCATAACCTGAAAGAATACCAGCGATTCCTGGAACCTTCCACTAAAATGATGGCAATGGTTAAGGCATTTGCCTATGGTAGCGGGGGAGCAGAGATTGCGGGGGTATTACAATATCATAAGGTCGATTACCTTGGTGTAGCTTATGCAGATGAAGGTGTGGAGCTCCGAAAATCCGGAATCACACTGCCGATCATGGTATTGAATGCAGAGGAATCAACTTTTGATGCATTGCTGGAATATGGACTGGAGCCGGATATCTATTCAATGGAAATACTGGAGCAGTTTGACCGGTTCCTTAAAAAAGAAGGTATCCAGAATTATCCTGTTCATATTGAGATAGAAACTGGAATGAACAGACTGGGTTTTGAACCAGAAGAAATGGAAATATTGGCTGCCTACCTGAGATCAACGCCTTCTTTTCTTGTTCAATCAGTCTTTTCCCACCTGGCAGCCGGTGAAGATCCAAAGGATGATGAGTTTACAGGTTTGCAGGGACAGCGTTTTGTAACTGCATCCGAACAGCTTCAGAGAAAACTTGGGTATTCATTCATAAGACATATAGCCAATTCAGCTGCCATTATCCGGCATCCTTCCCTTCGAATGGATATGGTTAGACTGGGAATTGGCATGTATGGAGTAGATAGTGCTGTTAGTCATAAACTGGACCTTCAGCCAGTAGCAACATTAAAATCTACCATAGCGCAAATCAAATATCTTAAACCGGGTGAATCGGTGAGTTATAACCGCAAAGGAATTGTTAACAGGGATTCAATTATTGCAACCGTGCGCCTGGGGTATGCGGATGGGTTTTCCAGGAAACTGGGGAATGGAGCAGGAAGAATGCTGGTAAGAGGTAAGCTGGCACCTGTGATAGGCACTGTCTGCATGGATATGACCATGATTGATGTTACAGACATTGCTGATGTAAGGGAAGGAGATGAAGTGACCATATTCGGGAAAGAGTTACCGATTGAGGAGCTGGCGGACTGGGCCGGTACCATTCCTTATGAGATCATGACAGGTATTTCCCAGCGGGTAAAACGGGTTTATTTTGAAGAATAGCTCCCGGCTGGAAAGCTCAATTTGCTGCTCGCAGGAGGGTGAATTGGGCTATATTTGTAGGCTAAAGATCAATAAACAGTGAAGCTAAGAAATGCAATATTGATAATAGCACTGATCATTATCGCTGACCAGGCATTGAAAATCTGGATAAAGACCCATTATCCTTTTGGAGAGGTCATGAAATTGGGCGGCTTCGAATGGGCAAAATTATACTTTATTGAAAATAAGGGAATGGCCTGGGGGTGGGAATTTGGAGGAGACTGGGGTAAGATGATCCTGACACTTTTCAGGTTGGCTGCCGTAATTTTTGGTACATGGTACCTTGCCAAGATCGTAAAGCAGCAATATCATAAAGGATTTATTATTTGCGCTTCTCTCATTTATGCTGGTGCATTAGGTAATCTGCTGGATAGTATGTTCTATGGCCTCATGTTCGAGGAAAGCACCTACGCACATGTAGCAAAAATATTCCCGCCTCATGGATATGCAGGATTCCTGCATGGCCGCGTGGTAGATATGTTATATTTTCCGATGGTAGATACAACATTTCCAAAATGGTTTCCTTTTTTTGGTGGGGAAAGATTTGAGTTCTTCAGTCCCATCTTCAATATTGCGGATGCGTCAATATCAGCCGGTGTGATAACCTTATTTGTATTTCAAAAGAAATTCTTCCGAAAACATAAGAAAGAAGAAGCATTGACCGGAGAGACAAGTGCAGAAGTTAGTGATAAAATGCAGGTTTCCTAGAAACTAAAAATCAGAGAACCTGGATAATAAAAAGGAAGGCCCCTCAACATTGAGGGGCCTTCCTTTTTATTATGGCTAATTATTTCTAGTTGTTCGTCTTCATAACTTTCCGGTAAATGAACAGGCCGTTCATTTCAATTCTCAGCACATAGATACCCGGAGAAAGGCTGCTGGTATTATCAAAGAAATACTGGTTGTTGCCTTCTTTTGCATCCAGTGTTCTGGCGCGAATCGTCTTTCCAAATTGATTCACCAGCTCAGCAGATACCTGTCCTGGTTTAACAACATTTATATCAAAGTATAGCGCGCTGTTGAATGGATTCACTACCGCACCAAAGTTGAACTTCTCATTTACAGTTGATAACTGCACAATTCTTGAATAAGTGCTACGGTTGTCCACTGATCTTATTTTAAGGCGATAATACACCTTGCCATTTATTTCAACAGGATCATTAAAGCTGTAATTGTTTGGATCTCCAGTTGTGAGTGCGCCAGGGATGGTACCAATCGTATTGAAATTGCTACCGTCAAAGCTCTTTTCTACATCATAGAAAAGCTCTTCATGCTCTTCGGCTGTTATCCATTTCAGTTCCGCTTTATTGTCTGTAATCTTTCCATTGAAATTCACAAGATTCACATTAAGCACAGGTCCGCAAACCAGTACAGTCATGGTAACTTCATTCGAAGCGTCGGTAGACCGGCAATTACCATCTGACAGGTTAGTCATTGATGTTGCCACCACAACACGGTATTTATCACCCGAGTCACCAGGGAAGGTATTGGTAGGGGGTACTGTATAAGAAGCAGTATATTCCCATCCACCGGCAACGGGGTGGAGATTAGGACTGGGCCCCAGAACTACAGGTCCAAATGGCGCAGTAACATCAGACCAGGTCACACCACCATCAGTACTTCGCTGCCATTTATAATAAACATAGTTGTCAAAGTAGGAATGTACTATAGTAGTAAGGGCAAGCGCATTATTATTACACACATTCGGCGTATTCGATGGTGTGTATTGCATGTTTGGCAAACAGGTCGCTACGTTAATATCATCAATAGCCCAGTCATTACCACCACCACCAGGGGAGTTGTTACGGATGGTAACAGTCATGGATGTCTGACCAGGTTTTGTTTTAAACACAAATCCTTTTTTTACCCAGGTACCTGTATAAGGAATATTGCCACTGGTATAGAATTCTTCTCCATTGATCTGGAACGCCAGATTGGGTTTCACACCAGAAGAATCCCTCCATAAACCAACTGTATCGGGACCAGGTCTAAACGTTGCTGCTGTAGCACCTCTGCCAGAGGAGTCACAGCTACAGCGGCGGCAGATGTTCCGGAACCAGGCAGAGAATTCGTAGTAGGTATTTTCACAAAGGTTAGTAATGTTTTGCTGGAAGGCACGGTTGGTTTCATAACTCGCGTTGATAACAACAGTATAGCCCAGGCTAGTAGGAGGATTACCTGCTATAGGGTCTACCGCACCTGTGTGGTCACCAATGATATCCCAGACCGAGAACACACGTGAGGCGCTACCGGCACCAGAAGAATAGGGAACGTTGGGGTTGGTAGTACCGTCCGAACTGGTACGATTAGCCAGTCCGTAGAAGTTATCGTTCGGTGCGGCTCCTGCAAAGTTCACGAATGTATAAGGCGGTGGAACGAAGGTGGTACCACCCGCTCTGTTTTGTGGTGCTCCCGAGCCGAATGTACCGCCTGATTCACCCACAATGGCATTTGCACCAATAGAGTTGGCACATAATCCATAGTCTGGTGCTATCCTGATAAAATAAGGAGAAAAATTCGATACGGCATCTGTAGCGCTGCTACCAACACGATAACGGAAATTACCGGAATTTAAAGTAATAAGGTCGTCAATATTAACCGTTGGCGAATTCAAAATTTTTAAGCGGAAGGCATACACACGGATACAGGTATTTCCAAAGAAAGAAGGTCTCATATAGCCACCACCCCAAAGGTTACCAGCATTGGTGGTTGTGTTTGTTTGGGTGGTTACGTTACAGGCGGCTGCCCCATTACCTATATTGAAGCGGATCATACCGGTAACTGTATTAATATTAGCTGAATCTGCATCAGCTCCATCAGTATAAGCCGGAAAACCAAGACCAGGTATCTGGGGTCGACCATCATTGGTCTGCATCACCAGGGAATTGGGTACATAGGCAAACTTCGCAAGGTTGATGGTGTCATTATAACGTACAAAATTCAGTCGGCTGGCAGCAACATTACTACCACCTGTAACGGCAATGGTAGCGCGTACTTCAATTATATCACCGGGAAGGAACGTACCGCCGGTAGGCCGTGTTATATTGATATAGGATTTACCTGTTGTTACTGTTTGTCCCCAGCCAATAGCAGGAAGGAGCTGAATCAGCGACACCAGGAAAACGACCAACGTTAATTTTTTTGCTACCCAACCTAAAAAAGAGGGTAAAGTTGTTTTCATGAATTTGGATTAAGGGTTTCTCATAATCGCACTCTTTCACACTCTAAACTACTGCAAAGCACTACCGGATACAATAGTATAATGCGAGGAAAAAACTAGTTAATACCCCCGTCTTTTTTTCGGATAAAATGGAGGATTTCGCAGAAAATACGGTGTATGCCATACCTTTTTATAAACAGCTGATTATGAGCGGGAAATAAGCTTTTTTTCTTTCGAAATCGCTCATTAATTCCTGGCTTTTAATGCGTTGGGCAATTAAGGGTAAAACTGCAGGTTTTTGAGAGCCTGTTTCCTGAGAATTTTAGGTGAGTTTTGAAGTTTCCAGGGTACTATTTGATCCCTTTGCCGGGGATCTTAAGACAGGAAGCCTGTTTCGCGAGACTCGAGCCTTGGTGATCCCTAATCAGCATTACAGGCTATAAAAAAACCCCCGACGAAGCGGGGGCTCATTTGAGTTATTGAGTGTTTGAGTTACTCATAGTTATTAAACCACTTCTTTTCCGTAAGCTCGATATCTTCCGGAACCTGGTTCAGCTGCCTGATAATGGCAGGCCGTGCATTTACAGGACGAGCATCTTTCTCCCTGTAAGGATTGATCATTGGGAATACTCTCACCTTACTGGATGTGCGTGATCTTCCAGCCAATAAAGCGCGTAAATAGGGAGATGATTTGGAAGGCTCGTTAGAAGAAGCGGTTGTTTTTTGCTCTGCGTTCTTTAAAGAATATGCAGAAAAATAGATAACAGGAGTGGCAATACCTTTCATAGATAAACGGATTTAGGGTTGATCCCGATAGCAATCGGGAGTGTTAAAATACTTCGTTTCCCTAAAATCTCATAGTGATTGACAGGAAAAATCCTGAAAATGGAGTTTACGGGTACGTAGTTCTACGGGTTTTTTCTTAACTCATTGATCCCGATATCTATCTGTGTAAGTTGGATTATTGATCCAGATCCGGATAATTATCGGGAACCAACCATATTGGCAGGAATAACCCATTCATCAAATTCAGCAGGGGTCAGATAGCCTAATTTAACTGCCATCTCTTTCAGTGTAGTACCTTCCTTATGTGCTTTCTGTGCAATCTCTGCAGCTTTATAATAACCAATCTTTGTATTGAGTGCGGTAACCAGCATCAGCGAATTGTCAACATGCTTTTTGATATTGGCTTCAATTGGTTCAATGCCTGCTGCGCATTTATCATTGAAGCTTACACATCCATCTCCAATCAGCCTTGCACTGTGCAGGAAATTATAGATCATTACTGGTTTGAATACATTCAATTCAAAGTGACCGGTAGCGCCTCCTACATTTATGGCTACATCATTACCCAATACCTGTGCTGCTATCATGGTCAGGGCTTCACACTGCGTTGGATTTACTTTGCCAGGCATGATGGAGGAACCGGGTTCATTGTCAGGGATGAATAATTCACCAATACCGCTTCTTGGACCAGAAGAAAGCATGCGGATATCATTGGCGATCTTCATCAGGCTCACAGCAACTGTTTTCAATGCACCATGTGATTCCACAATGGCATCATGAGCAGCCAGTGCTTCAAATTTATTGTGGGCTGTTATAAAAGGAAGACCAGTAAGCTTTGCAATATGTTTGGCAACATTCTCAGAATAGTTAGCTGGCGTATTGATACCAGTCCCTACTGCAGTTCCTCCAAGTGCAAGCTCACTTAAATGTTCCAGGGTATTCTTTATTGCTTTTATTCCATGATCCAGTTGGGATACATAACCGCTGAACTCCTGTCCAACCGTAAGTGGGGTTGCATCCATGAAATGTGTTCTTCCGATCTTCACCACCTTCATGTATTGCCTGCTCTTTTCTGCGAGAGTGTTCCTCAGCTTCTCAATTCCGGGAAGGGTTACTTCCGCCAGGATTTTATATGCTGCAATATGCATGGCAGTGGGGAAGGTGTCATTGGAAGACTGGGATTTATTCACGTCATCATTAGGATGAAGGAATTTCTCTTTATCTGTCAGTGAACCACCGTTCAGTACATGTCCGCGATAAGCGATCACTTCATTAACATTCATATTGCTCTGCGTACCTGATCCTGTTTGCCATACAACAAGAGGGAAATAATCATCCAGTTTATTTTCCAGGATCTCATCACTCACTTTTCCAATAAGCTCTGCCTTTTCCTTAGGTAATACACCGGCTTCCATATTGGTAATTGCCGCCGCCTTTTTAAGGTAGGCAAAGGCACGGATAATTTCCTTTGGCATACGATTGATGTCCTGTGCAATCCGGAAATTATCAATGCTGCGTTGAGTCTGTGCGCCATAATATGCATTAGCAGGCACTTTCACTTCGCCCATTGTATCTTTTTCAATTCTGTAGTCCATAGAAGGCAATTGATTTTGAGGTGCAAAGGTAATTAATTACAGGATGTTCTGATCTGTTAAAGAATTAGCCGTTAGCTATTAACCATCGAGTTTTTGTAATGATTAATAGCTAACGGCTAATGACTCAGGAGATAATTATTTCCCTTTAAACTGCGCTTTCCGCTTTTCCAGGAAAGCAGCCGTTCCTTCTTTTTTATCTTCAGTAATAAAGCATTCTCCAAATGCTTCAACTTCCCGGGCAAAGCCACCCACACCAATACCACCACCGCCACTTCCACCCGCTCCCGAAACGGCCAGGTTGGCACATTCAATGCATTTACCGACTGCAATCGGTGCCTTGCTATTGATCAGTTGCATCAGAGATCTGGTCTTATTGATCAGTTCAGCTAATGGCACCACATAATTCACCAATCCAAATTGTAGCGCAGAAGCTGCATCGATCATATTGCCGGTTATCAGCAATTCAATGGATCTTCCTTTACCGATCAATTGAGTAAGGCGTTGTGTACCGCCATATCCTGGAATTAATCCCAGGTTCACTTCCGGCTGACCAAACCTTGCATTTTCTGCAGCCACTCTGAAATGGCAGGCCATCGCCAGTTCACATCCACCGCCCAGTGCAAATCCATTCACCGCAGCAATAACAGGTTTGGATGAATTTTCAATACGAAAGAAAGTATCCTGGCCTTTTTTAGCCATCGCCATGGCAGCTTCTTTGTCCAGTCCGCCGAACTCACCAATATCCGCACCTGCTACAAACGCTTTTTCACCGGCTCCTGTAATGTATACAGACTTTATTTCCGTATTACTTTGAACTTCATCCAGTGCAAGGTTCAACTCATCAAATACTGATTTATTCAAAGCATTCAGCTTGTCCGGTCTATTGATGGTAATGCTGAATATGCCGTTATCGAGTGCAGTCAGTAGTGTCTGGTACATGCAGGATTTATTTTTTCTCAATTACACCACAGCCAATTCTTGAACCGGCATTACCAGTAGGCTGGGTTTTATAATCATCCACACCGCTATGTACAATAATTGCCCTGTTAAGGATATTTTTTGTTGAATCACCACCGATGCTCCAAAGGTCAGTATCCATAGTAAGTGTTCCTTTTCCATTTGCATCCAGCGTTACGTTTCCTATATCACCGGAATGAAAATCCCCGGTACCCCATTTGCCATGCTGTTTGTTAGTTGGGTTCCAGTGCCCGTGTGTATTCTTTCCCATCATACCACAATCAGGATGTTCGTGAATATGTACAGCTACTGTCTTGTTAGCCATTTTTGCGACTGTAACGGATAGATCCAGTTTTACATTGCCTGTTCCTTCCTGTGTAAAGGTGGCTGTACCTTCAACTGTAGTATCGGCTTCTGTACCGGAAAGAGTTGCTACGGCAGTTTGAGTGCCAGAAGTGTTTTCTGCGGAAGAAACAGTTGCAGTTGAATTGGATGTTGAATCAGCTGCTTTGCTGGAATCGCTACTATTATTACAGGATAATATCATGCCGCTGGCAAATGCAACCATGGAAACGAAGAGCGAACGATGAAGAAGTGTTTTTTTCATGATTAATTTTTTAAATAATGAACTGGTTTTGGATAAATGAGGAGTTATGAATCGTGAATCAAGCTATGCATCAAAAGTCATACCTGAACTACCTGCACAGCCTGCAATAACATGTTGTTTAGAATTCCCGGTTTGATTTCACCCATTCCTTTATATACTCAGCAATTTCTGCAGTGGGTGTTCCAGGAGCAAATAATTTACCAACGCCGGCTCTGTACAATTCCTTCATATCATCATCCGGAATGATTCCGCCACCGGTGAGCAACACATCATCCATACCTTTTTCCTTCATCAGCTGTATTACGTTGGGGAAAACGGTCATATGGGCTCCGCTCAGGATACTGATGCCAATGGCATCAACGTCTTCCTGTAATGCAGCATTTACAACCTTTTCCGGTGTTTGTCGCAGTCCGGTATAGATCACTTCCATACCAGCATCACGCAGGGCGGTAGCAATTACTTTGGCCCCGCGATCGTGTCCATCCAGTCCAACTTTGGCAACAAGCACTCTGATGGGTCTGTTCATACTATAAAACTAAGGTAATAAGGCAAGCGTTTTCTCCATTCGTGCAATTGTTTCCCGCTGACCCAGTATTTCAGCTATTTCAAAAACACCAGGACCAAATTTGCCACCTACCAGCATAATACGAAAAGGCATCATCAGATCACCGGGTTTGATCTGACTGGCTGCTGCCATTTGTTTTAACAGATTCTCTGCACTGCCAGCATTCCAGGGGTCCAGCTTTCCGTAGGCACTGATCAGTTCCTTAAAGAAATTTCGCCTGCTTTCATTCCATTTGGGAAGAATGGAAGCCGTATCTATCGTTTCAGGTGCCTTGAAAAAGAAATGACATTGCTCATAGAAATCCGAAAGAAGGGTACAGCGGTCTTTGACCAGGTGGATCACTTTTTCCAGGAAACCTTCATTGGTAATATTTATTCCTTTATTTGTCAGAATGGATTTGATATCCGGCATCAGGCTTTTTGCATCTTTACTTTTGATCCATTCATGGTTGAACCATTTGGCTTTTTCATAATCGAATTTGGCGCCGCCGCTGTGCACCCGGTCCATAGAGAATTTCTGGATCAATTCTTCTTTGGTAAAGAGTTCCTGTTCTGTTCCATCATTCCAGCCCAGTAAGGCAAGAAGATTAATAAATGCTTCTGGTAAAAAACCTTTCTCCTTAAAACCTTCAGTAAGTTCACCGGTCTTTGCATCAGTCCAGTTCATCGCAAATACAGGAAATCCATATTTGGCCCCATCCCGCTTGCTGAGCTTTCCATTTGGTCCCAGGATCAATGGAAGATGTGCCCATTGCGGCATATCTTTTTCCCAGCCCAGGTATTTCCATAAAAGAATATGAACAGGTGCACTGGATAGCCATTCTTCACCCCGGAAGGCATGGGTGATCTTCATCAGGTAATCATCAACAACTACAGCCAGGTGATAAGTGGGCATACCATCGGCTTTCAGCAATACCTTATCATCTACTACAGATGTATCAAATTGAACTTCCCCGCGGATCATATCTGTAAAGGAAACTGTTTCACTGGGAGTCAACAGGATCCTGATAACGTGTTTTGTTCCGTTCTTTAATAATTCCTGTACTTCTGCATCAGATAGGGTGAGCGAGTTCCGCATTTTCATACGAACCGTATGATCATACTGGGGAGAAGGATTGGATTCTGTTTTGAAATCAGTTCGCATCTTTTCCAGCTCTTCTGTTGTATCGAAAGCATAATACGCAAAGCCATCTTTTATTAGCTGCTCTGCATAAGAACGGTAGATCGCTTTACGTTCACTCTGGCGGTATGGTCCATAAGGTCCTTCTTTCAAAGGACTTTCATCTGGTTCAAGTCCTGCCCATTTGAGGCAATTAAAAATATATTCTTCGGCGCCCTGTACAAAACGGGTCTGATCTGTATCTTCTATTCGAAGTACAAAATCACCTCCCTGGCTTTTGGCAAAAAGATAATTATATAATACTGTTCTTACACCGCCCAGGTGAAGGCCACCGGTTGGACTGGGTGCAAAACGTACACGAGTTCTTTTGGTCATGGCTGCAAAGATAAGGGTGGGTTCCGATAGCTATCGGATGGATTATCTTTGCACTAATGAAAAAGTATTTTGTAAAAACACCGTGGTGGCTGAAAAAAATGTTTTCAGGATACACATGGAGTTTGCCTGCAAAAGAAAAGATCATTTATTTAACCTTTGATGACGGACCTCATCCACACGCAACGCCTTTTGTACTGGATGAATTAAAAAGATATCAGGCAAAAGCTATCTTCTTCTGCATCGGTAAGAATGTAAAAGCATATCCGGATATCTATCAGCGAATACTGGCAGAAGGCCATGCAGTGGGAAATCATACGCAGAATCATATGAACGGATGGAAAACAAAAGATGAAATTTATCTGAATGATATTCGCGAAGCAAGTCAGTATATCGATTCACATTTGTTTCGACCTCCTTATGGAAGGATCACAAAATTCCAGGCATCGAATATTAAGGCTGCGATGCGAAAAGAAAATGCGAAGATTATCATGTGGGATGTTGTAAGTGGAGATTTTGATGATACATTATTGCCGCAAGACTGTCTGGAGAATGTAATACTCAATACAATGAAGGGTTCTATTGTCGTTTTTCACGATAGTGAAAAGGCATTTCCGCGACTTAAATATTGCTTGCCTGAAACATTGAAATTTTTTGAGAGAAAGGGATTTGCTTTTGAAAAACCGGCCGAATTTTAAGGGAGGGGAAAGGGAGGAGAAAAATTGATTATTTGTAAGATATTGATTATAAAGTGTTGATAATCATTTAAAAATTTAGGGCCTGGGTAGAAACCCTGGCCCGTTTTTAATCCGTACCCTATGAAAACTGGTTTAAAGGTAAAATAATTTTTAAATAATCCAAACTAATTTCCAATAGTTTATAAGGAATCTTTGGGTTAGTTTTTTGCTCTTTTTTGTTCTTAAAACAATGGTTAACCAATGATTGATACACACGCACATATATACGCTGATGAGTTTGATGATGACATGGAAGCCGTGCTTTCACGAGCAAGATCAGCAGGGGTTAGTCGCATTTTGATGCCTGCAATTGATACGCAGACCCATGCAAAGATGATATTGCTGGAAGATAATCAGCCGGAATACTGCATTAGCATGATGGGATTGCATCCGTGTTCAGTAAAATCGAATTATAAAGATGAATTAAAAGCCATCGAAGGGTATTTTACTAAAAGAAAGTTTATTGCTGTTGGAGAAACAGGCCTGGATTTTTATTGGGACCTCACATTTAAGGATCAGCAGTATGAAGCGTTTCACCAGCAGGCGGAATGGGCTTTGCATTATAATATACCTCTGGTTATTCATTCACGTAATTCTACGGATGAATGTATTGAAGTGGTGCGCCAGCATCAAAATGGAAACCTGAAAGGTGTTTTTCATTGCTTTTCCGGAACAGCAGAGCAGGCGCAGAAAATTGTGGAACTCGGATTTTATCTCGGAATAGGAGGCGTATTGACCTTTAAGAATTCCGGTTTGGATAAAGCGATAGCGCAAATTGATCTTTCAAATATTGTTTTAGAAACCGATGCGCCCTACCTGGCGCCTGTGCCTTATCGCGGCAAACGGAATGAGTGCGGGTATATATTATATGTAGCACAAAAGCTGGCGGAACTGCGGGATCTTCCTGTAGTCGATATTGATTCCATTACTTCCCAAAATTCAAAGAAATTATTCAGCCTTTAAGCGATAGCTGCCACCCATTCCCTTTTGGTCTATAGGTGCTGAAAGCTTATTTTTGCTGCCCCGTAAAAGGGGATAAATCAGGCTGGTTATTGATTTTGGCAGGATCTGATTTATTCAAACATGGAGACTTGTCCGAGTGGTTGAAGGAGCACGCCTGGAAAGTGTGTATACCTCTAAAGGGTATCGAGGGTTCGAATCCCTCAGTCTCCGC
>JAJKIP010000160.1 GCA_021154405.1 Segetibacter sp.
CTATTATAATAAAAGCCAGGATCGAGATAATAGAGGTAGGGTGGGGTTCCGCCAGATGCGACACCATAAATGGATCCATTAAAGTAACCACAACTGGGTTGAACTGTGGTTGCTGAAATGGTTAAAGGGGCAGGAGGAGGTGAATTTCTATTTGCAGCAGCTGGGCTGGGAATTGATTTGAAAGGGGGTTTAATCTCATGGTAGGGGTTGGATGAAGTACCAGAATGTAGAAAATTCATCTTCCCGTTTTTTATTTCAAAAGTTGCAAGTTTGGTTTGAGAAATTGATTTGTTGTTTAAAATCAATAAGAAAATAACGGCGCACAATATTTTGCGCAGGCAGTTAGCGTATGGGAGATAAGGTTGCTTCACTATTGCTGATACTTCTGAGGATCAACAAAATAGTCAAAATATTGGTAGATTCTAAATGATTTCTGGAGAAAAAACTACAATAAACGTTTAGTGGTTATCTACCGTCTGACGAGGATCATTTAACCTGCTTTCCTTTAATATCTACTGAGCTTTTTATCTCCAGGGGTATTTCTTTTCCCATCATTTGAATATTGCCATCAACTTCTGATTTGATTTTGCAATTAATTAGCATTCCTGTTTTGCTATCCACTTCAAATTGACCATTTTGGGTACCCTTCAAATTAGCAACAACACCAGTAACTCCCATTAAAGTTGATGGAATATTATCACTTTTGATTGTACCTTCAGAGTTTATGATTGCAATATTGTCGTTAATGGTTTTAAGTGTAAAGATGCTTTTTACATTAAGTGCTATTTCACCTTCTTCCCGGCTGTTCATTTTCCAGGTATCTCCGATATGGATGGCTGAATCAGGGAATATTTTAAAGACCTGGTCCATATTCTTTTTGACAATTCCATTGCCTACCATCTTTTCCCATTGACTTTTAGCCATTGTGATGGAGTAGGTGTCATTGCTGTTTAATCCTGAAATGACTTTTTCGCCTAATTCTTTATATCCGGTTATGCTTTTAACCTGGCCGGTGGAATCAATGGTAGCTTTCATGGTAGCTTTTAAAAGCAGTCCCAACATGCGTTCCAAGGGTTCGGAAGAAATATAGGCATTTGCGGCATCAATGTCTGATTCCGAGTCTCCATTTTTGGTGTGGAGCTGTACTTTGTCGTAGTTAATATCGAAGATGAAATTGCCTAGGGAATCTTTATTTATAGTATAATTTATGCCAGTTGTTGATTTGTTGTTATTGTCAATGTTTTTGCCTTCAACTTCCATTTCGATTTTGGATTGGTTGGTCATGTCGTAATGGTAGGTGGAACCAAGGGGAGGGTTCAGGTGAATTTTATAAATTCTCGTTTCCGTATCATTATTTCGATTTGACTCAGGTTGTAATTTGCATGAAAGTATTGCAAAAAAATTGCACAGTATTATCAGGAACCTATATTTCATTAATTTCTTAAAATTATTTTCGATTGAATACTTTTAGATATGAATTATAACATTTGCAATCATTTATTCTAATCAAGGTTTGCATCAATTAAAATCGAATCCCTGAGTAGTGAGTCTATTTGATTATTTTCAGGAAATGGTAGGGGGGTTCCATTCTTCCATACAGTCATAAATTCAACATTTCTGTCTTTATTTGGTTCTTTTCCGCTTAACCTAATACTAACAATAAAATATTTTTTTTGCTCTTGAAATGAGTCCCAATTTCCTGGAGGCAATTTTTCATTTGAATATTTTCGTACAAAAGTTACCCCACTCACAGGAACTTTTGTTTTTACCGTGTCAATGTAAGTAGTTGCAATACGTGCTAAATCCTTATAAGTAAAGCTTTTATTTATATAATTTTCAATTACTAGATAGTCATGGTAGGATTTATATTCATTGGTATTTCGCTCTTCTCTATAGTAATAAACGATTTTATTCGGTGATGTATCATTTCGGACGCATGAATAGTTTCCGGTCAAAATAATCCCCACGAGAAGGATATTAATAATTTTTGTCATTGCTATCATAAAGAATTAAGTAATTATTTTTTTGGTCTTTTTACTTCATGGCTAAAATTTACGTCCCATCTAAATGGTTTGTACTTAAATCTTCTTCCACGATGATGTTGAAGGAAATATAACGCTTGGACCCCAGGGGTATTTGAGTACGAATCGTTAACCCCTGCTCCAAAATGGTCTGTAAACCTATAATTTACTCTAATTTGATCTTTGCTAATAACAGTAACTTCCACATCAAACCTCTTCCACCCACCCATTACAGCGTTGAGGTAAATATCACTATTTCCAAATTTTGACGGCCTGTTTTGTGATAAATATTCATCACCTTTAAAGCCTGATAAATCCTTATGCGTAGCTAAATGTTCTAAAACTGCGGTTTCAAATAGTTCCGCATATGATTTAAAACTGGACAAATCCTGAATTTTTTCCGCAATATAGGATTCAGGACCAAAATGTAAGGTGGACCCATCTCCATCAACAAAATGGTCAAACAAATCTGAGGCTTCGGCTTTCATAAAACGAGTGGCCGCTCCAAAGACAGTTTTAAATTCTTGAAGTGCTTCTTTATCTCCTCCCCAATAGTCATAATTATATAATGCCCTTGGGTTTTCTCTTCCTAAATATTCCGTTTGGGTTAAATCTGTTAAATCTCCAAGTTGAGAAACTGAATAATGAACAGGAGGTCCGACCTGTTGAGTTATAATATTTGGTACAATTTTGCTAATATTTATAATGACACTGCTTATGGCAAATCTTGCAGCTTCGAAGCCCAAACTTGTCGCCTTTCCAACTATATTGGTCGATCTTATGCAATTAACGATTGCGCCCTCAGTGACTTTTGCAGTTGCAGCTGTTAAAGCTGTTTCTCCACCAGTTCCAAAAGGGGCAAGTCCAAATAAATCAATATTACCGACCGGTTCATTTCCTGCATATAAATAAGGCGCAAAGAATGGAAATTGATCGGCTAATGGATCTGTTTGTACAAATCTTCCTATCTGGGCATCATAATTCCTAAATCCGTAATCGTGCCAGTTCATATCAGCATCATCAATGAGCTCTTTTTCATTATAAAGATAACTATTCTTCAGAACTCCTTCATTGGAATCCCCAGCTTTCTTACTACTTAAGGCAGCAATTTTCAAGCCGTATGAATAATAGTGATTTTCCTCAATTATATTCCCCTGATCAATTCTTACTAATAGATTGTCGAAATACACCGTTTCATTACTTTGATTGCTGATATATACATAGACATACCCATTCTTCGGAGCTTTAAGGTTAGCTAGTGTGTTTCCAAGCGACATGCCATTGCTTCCAACTGACGACGCCACTTGTTCTTGGGCTATGCCGCCATCTGCTTCCGGAATAATTTTAAACCTTTCATCAAAGAATAAAACTGTCAAATAAGCTTGAGGAGTTCCATTTGGTGGATTACTTCCATCTGGTTGAACTGCTCCCACAAAATCTGAAACACCACCCAATTGGGTTGTTATTAGGCTTGAATTATTTTTAACTAAATTTCCTGCAACGTAACTACCACTAATAGCCTGAGCAAGGCTTCCGGTTACAGTAGATAAGAAACCAGAATTGCTTCCGGTTGCAGAGGAAGTAAAGTAATAGTCAACCGAGGTAGTTATTTTGTCGCCAGCCATAACCTTTTGAAGAACATTAGGGCCGACATTATGGCCTATATTGGTCCCCAAACCGCTTACACTGTTGCCAACACTGGAATTCGTCCAACCTGAAGGTCTGGCAGTTCGTGTAGTGGCAACCTCATTTCCTCCACCGGTTTGTCCAAAGATTGATTCTTCTACTGTTGATCTGCCAATTTCCATAGTTGCTTTATTTGCAGCTGTATGTATTTCTTCTGTCAAAATCATTCTCACATTTTGCTGGTAATCCATTATGAAGAAATCTATTGCACCGCGCTTTCCGTTTGGCAGGTCAATGTTCCCATCGACTCCTAGCATATCATCCCCTACCTGTAACGGAACTTGTGTGACTGGTCTAATTCTTCCATCCTCAAAATTGATGAAAGAAAGGGTGGCAGTGCCACCGCCTAGTGGTGCTGGGGAGGCGGTAGTAATTGTTGAAGATTCCTGATATATAAATCCTTTGATGTAGGTGGTAATGTTTGAAGCGCCTCCGGCTTCTGGAATAAAGGCCCTTTGTAATTGCTGCCCATCTGCGTCATAAATAATCTTTATGGTTCCTTTTCCTACAATCCGAATTAATTCTGGTTTGTCCAGAAGATTATAGGAAATACCTTTTATTCCCGCTCCACCACCATTTAAATTTTGGACATTCTTATTAAGGTCAACTATAACATTACCATTATCATCATATACATAATCGGGGGTACTTCCATTGGACCCATCCTTAAAATCTCCAAACATACCATTGACTGTCGTGCTAGTCATTTGATCGGTTACACTTTCCAGTTTATTGCTATAGGGATAAGTAGAACCATAAGAGTACACTAAATTATCAACAGTAATAGGTGATGATGAACCTGGCACTACTCCTTTATGCAGCATATTTAGCAGATTTCCGTTTAGATCATAGGTGGTTTTACCACTGGTTCCTGAAACTGAAAAATCCATTTGACTATTACTAAATCCATTCCCAGGATGTTGTTGTTCTCTAAAGGTTGAACTTGTTAATCTCCCTGCATTATCATAGGTGTAATCAAATTTTCGTTGTACGTCATCTCCCTGGGTGTTCCATAGCTGGCCAGTCATCTGGCCATTTAAATTTGATGCTGTAAATATGTTATCAGTTTTATCAAATCCAAAATAGACCCCAAAAAAATGGGACCATTTGTCATAATTTCCTGGAGACTTTAAAGCATAATCTTTATTAATACCTATTATTTGATTATGGATATTATAGCTATAATTCAGGGACTCGAGCTCGGTACCGCCATTGCTGGTATATCCGGGGTCTAAATGTTTTATTTTCCTACGCCCCAAATCATCATAATCAAATGAAGAAAAAGTTTTCATGGTATTACTTCCAAATTGTTTTTGCAAAGTGGTAACTCTACCTATTTTATCAAATAAATACTTCGTTAGTATTTTAAAATTGGTATAGCCGGTATTTGTTGTTGTATGATCAGCACAAATGCTTATTTCACTACCATCAAAATGATGCTGAATTGTGGAAATGTCAGTGCCTGATTTCAGATTGTCTTCAAGCGTTTGAATAAGTTGTCCGCGTTCATCATAATAATTTGTGGAATTCAAAAAGACATTGCTTCCCAGCACCCGAGTTTTTGTGCCAGTTGTCATACTAATGGTGCGATTGGATTTTATAATGGGAATAACATCAGGATCAGATGTGTTGTAAGCCGCTAAATTGGTAAAGTTTGTATTGAAAGACTTGATATTTTCAAAGTTGTAATCATCGTAGAATAGGTATTTTAATATGGTGGTTTTTGAAGAAGTATTCAAATCTATTTCAGCAATTGGGTTATTGTAGGTGACAACATTGACAGAGCTTGGTAATGTTACCGAAGAATTAATTTCGGCTGTAAATTCATCATTAACTGTACTTTCAAATCCATCTACGAACTCAATACTATTTTGAGCCAGGTAAAGTAAAATATTGGTATTTCGCGTATCTACAACCAGATCCATTAATGGCTGACCAGGATTAATTATAGATAGATTTGTAACCGATATCGAATTCTGGATATCTGTTTGCAAATCTTCTTTATTTTTGGTGGTATTGTAAAGAGTAGAGATAACTGGCCTGTCCAGTTCGTCATATAGAATGGCCGTCCATTGAGGGATAGTTAATACTGATTGGTTGCCGTCTTGAGTAAATACAGTACGATCTCTTCCGTCATAGATTATATTTAATGGTAGTACACCGGGCGCTTTTTTCCAAATTACTCTTCCTTTTTCATCATAGCTATATTGAAAACAATATTCATTTAATACTTTTTGGCCATTTGTTCCCGCAAATGACCAGCTGTTTTGATCAAGGTACTTTACGCCTTCTGGTTGTATTTGGTATCTCAATAGTCCTTTGTCATCATATATACTATATGTGCAGATCCAGCCGGAATGTGAAAATGATGGACTGGCATCCAATTCTACTTTTTTTAGAATCAATTGGCCTGAGATGTTTCTATATTCAACTATTCTTTTTCCAGTTTCATCTGTTGTAATTGATTTGTATAAGGTGTTTGCGGGATAAGGGCCATTATTTACAGGTGGATTGCCAGATATATAATCCAGGGAGAAATTCTGGACGTTATCCGATAATGAATTTAGTTCATATTCTGCAATCGTTCCAGTTGCAACTCCAACGCGCCAGGATGAACCTGGCAGGTTGACTGTTTGTACACGACTCAATGGACTTTTTTCCTTGTCTATACTTGTATATCCATATGCATCACCATAAATAGTAGTATAATATTGGGTCTGTTCTGTTTCCGGATTTGTTTTAAATTTACCCGATTGCGTAGTTGTAGTATAGGGAAGGGCTTTTTTAGTTTCTCTTCCAGTGAGAGCATCATAATTTAAATATTCAACAACATCTGCCCATAGGGTACCGGAAGATGGTGTTGCTGATTCTCGACTTACCCTTTCAATTGGCCTACCAATTCCATCCAAATAGGTAGTTTTTTGTAATTTCGGTCCTATTGCCAGTTGGTCTACTCCATACCAGGTAGTAACATCAGAAGTCCTGACTATATGTTCCCTTAAGTAATTAATATCTTCCCAGTTAGATGAAACTACAGAAATCTTAATAATATTTGAATAGATAAAATCAAATATAGATCTTTTAGATTTCCTCCTATAATATCTGGTAGGGGTGGTTGAAGTTATTATACCCGGAGAATAACTGGAAGTAGTTGCAACCAGTGAAGAATTTAAAAATGCCGGATTATCACTCATTTCCCATTCATAAGTTATTCCTGTGTTTGGTATACCAGCAGGAAATATTTCTACGAACTGTGCAGGTGTTTGACCAACGGAATAATTATAAACACCGGTATTGGTGCCTACCTTATGGGAAGGATTCCATATATTCTGACTAATTAGCTTATTGCTTAAGAATAAAAGCACTAAACAAAAAAGTGTTTTTACTGATAAGGTGTTTTGATATTTCATCCCGTAGGTTTTAAAACTTGCTGAAATTATTTTCAATTTTCCATTGAATTTTCTATTGGCACTGTGCCCCTGGTGTTACCGTGATTTCCGGTACACTTACTGTGCTGCCCGATGAACCATATCGGAATGTTACCATAGCGCCCGCTTTTAGGCATAAAGTAGCTTCCATAGCATTCTGTTCCGGAATATCATCTCTAATTACCTGCGTATTCCAATTAAGCAGTGATGTAGTGTTGTTGCAATTAGTGACACTAATGAATAAATTGGTGGCAACACTATAGGGAACGTGTATGGTATAACTTATACAACCTGATAGCTGGGGGCAAACATCAGGTGCGCCCACATTCCACCATCGATATTGGTTATATGTTGAGCTATTAGGGTTAAGGTCTTTTTCGTATACCATTAAATACTGAGGGGTAGTTACTGTGCAATAGGAAGTAGAGCCATCCCATTCCCATACTGGATCTGTGTTTATATTGCATACTCGATTATCCGGGTTATCTGCCTCGGCTTGTGCATTAGCTGCTATTTCATCCAGGGCATATTGGTTAGCGTCTGGCTGGCTAATTACAGATGAATACCTGCCGGCAGGCACTGTATACGTATATGTGCCACCCGTATAACCCGGTCCACATCCTTCACTGGTCACGTTGGCTATTTTTTCTTCATTGTGCCACACATATAGGCAATGTCCACTTGCAATAGCCTCATCCGGTCCATGTATAAGCAAATAATTTTCTGCCTGATCATCAGCATCATCCTGGCTAATAGTAGAGGTAAACATTGCAGCAGGAACAGAATAAGGAATGGTGTCTCCGACATAGCCGGATGCACAATTGCTTCTAACAAACTTTTCTGTTATGAGTTTGTTAGAGTATGTACCCGGGCAACCATTGAGCTTTGCTTCTGATACATTATTGTATTCAAACATTTTTAAGATATTCTTCTTCTCGTCTTTGATAAAACGCATTCTTCCAAGATTGTCATAGTCGTAATAAGTAATTCTATTCGCTTCATCTGCTTCAGATGTTTTCCCGATTAATGGATCATAAGTTACTGTACGCATTCTGCTGCTTTTTGGATATACTCTTAATTCATCAATAGTGGAAGTCCCTGATATGGAAATACTTGAGGTGCCTTCACTAATATTATATTCATAATAGGTAAATCCATTAATAGTAGGAGAGGATACAGTTAAAGACGAACCAGAGCTTACCGTTACATTTGAATTAGTTGTCCAGAATGATAAAGTGTAAGATTTAGAGGTATTTAATAATGCCGTAAATGTTCTTCCGCTTAAATCAAACGATCTGGCCCCAGTAATGCTAACGCTGTTATTTATTGCCTTCGGACCACCAGTCATATTCCAACCTCCGTAATAATTGTCAGTTTCAAAACTTGTATATGCTGGCTTATCAACCAAAGGTTCAGCGTTAATAACACTGGCAGCCACGTATTTATCATTATAGTCATAGATATTACTCACAACCCTGGCACCTTCATCCTTGACTCCAATAAGATTGCCATTAGCATCATAGGTAAATTCCTGAAGTACTTTATACCCTGTAATACTACTACCTGGCCCGCCGTATGAGGAAAAGGATGATTTTGGCTTATCTACTCTTTGCTCAATTACCCGAAGTGGCTTAATGTCCCCAGTTACGATCTGTGTGAACTCTGTAACAGTTTCCTGCAATAATTGATCTGATCCGAAGCCTCCTTTTCTGATCATCGTTTTTGTTGCGACTGGCATTGAGAACACATTGTTGTTAAAAAGTGTAGTCATAACGCCACCCGTATAATCACTTGAGTACTTAATATCCTTTTCAATAATATCGCCATTACTTAATGTTGTACTTATATATCTTGGTTCAAAATTGTACTGAGTATTGTACGAATAATTTGTGACGGTTTGAATAAAATTGGATTGATTTGCCTTTGAATATGTTTTCTCAGAAGTAGAGGTTAGCTCAACTCGTCCTGTATATATCCCATAAAATTCCACATCCATATCGTGGCCCGTTCCAGTGGTAGCAAGCTCATATCCGGGATTATATGTGTCAGGATATCGCCATTCCGTATCTCTTTGAGAGGAACTCTTATTAACAACGCATTTGCAATTGACAAGGCTTGTGGTTAATCCGCTTGTATTACATGGAGCTCCAGGATGTTCTGGTCCGGAACATGGTTTAAGAATTTGGCGTGCAAAAGTGAAATCATAGGTATTGATGGTCTCTTTTAAGATATTGTCCTGAGAGTCATAAACTGTTACTTTTTTAGGCAGACCAAAAGCCCAGCTTGGAAACCTTTGTCTTGCTGTCAAATTGGGGTTATCTGATGGCCACCTATTGTCGTAGTCAAAGTAGTCGTCCTTATCCGTAAAGTCTTGTACCGTTCGACCAATATTTCCGCCGTTCACAATCTCAACTCGCTTGAATTGTGATGGAAGTGGACTTACGGCATTCAGGTCGGTGTTATAATAAGTATGCGTTGTCTTGGTGTCTGCGGGATTATTGGCGCATGTTAATATAAGAGTTACTAATCCGCCAACTACATCCAGAACTACTGCTGCCCAAGCCATAAACCCCGAACTATAACATACCAGGTTCACAACATCCAGCACAGTTGTCACCACAGAAACTGCATTCAAAACTGGTGACATTACCATCATAAACTTCTGAATATCGCTCAAGTTGATTGATTGATTTTGAGATAGAATCCCTGGGTACCGGAAATGGTATTCACAGCAACCAAAAGGAAAACATCCTGAATGTTTCCAGTACTTATATTCGGGATTATAATATGAAGTTGAGATCACTTCATTTTTTGGTTTTTCTAATCCCCATAAAGAAGATTGAGTGCTACCAGATAGGTTATAGTTGTAATCAGTTGTTATTGCATTGGTCAATTCACAATTATTTGCATAGCCTCCATCAGTTGTAATAGTCTTGGAGACGTGTACGCCTCCTACTTCGGTTTCAGATGATGAGGTAGTCAGCTTTCCCCGGTTTTGAGCATACTCATATGTTAGTGTACCTCCCGTTGGGTAGATGATCTGGCGTAATAAGCCATTCTTGGCATACCCAGATTTAATATTCAGTATTGGGCTGATTTGGTTCTCACGCAAAAAACACGCGCCTTTAACCTGGCTCCAATTTGCCCATGAAATAGGGGTTGTAATATCAATTGCTTCTCCCTGAAACCCTTTTGTATTGTCCGCGTTATAAAATCCCCAGATGTCTTTAGCGTAGGAGAAAGGTGGTGGAACACAATCAAGTGCTGTATTTGATCCCAAATAATAATCAAATTTAAAAGGTGGGGAATCTTCTTTAATGTCAACCCCATATTTCTGAACAGAAAGTAAACATAATCGAGCTACACTTTTTTGATATTCTGTTATGGGTTTTCCATAGCGATTTGATATGAAATATGAAGTGTTCAATACATGCCTTGATAAGTATCTTTGATCATATTTTACAACAATTGAATCAATTACTTTTTGGCCTGGCATATCAATTCTATCCTTACCATATTTAATAAGTACTTTATGAAGGTCCGGGTATGTAATAGTTGTCAGGATAGGAACCTGTGTATTTGAAGATTTATGTGATATAATTGCATATTCCCCTTCTGCATTGTAAGTAATATCCTGTCCGGCTATAGTATGAACTGCAAGAGTTTGATAGTCAAATGTTATCTTCCTATGAGTGAAAGGGTCCTCAATTTCATCAAGGTACCAGCTTCCAATCATATATGAATTCATAAAGGTGAAATTTTCAAACCCTGCCTGGTGATATACCCTATTCCTTTTGAAAGTTGGTTGAGTGTTTCGTTGAACTACATTAACGTCACAATAGTTATTTTCTAAAATTTTTGTAATGCCCTTAATTCTAAATTTATAAATTAAGCCGTCCACATCTTTTATGGTAAAGGCAGTGATGGTTGTTCTTATCCCGAGATGAGTTGCATTGGGCATATTCTCGTCACGCGTAAAGGAAATATCCAGTTTGGTATCCCCCAGAGGAAGCCCTTTATTGCTTGTCTTATCTAAGACAAACATGCCGGCTTTGCCATTAAACTGGAACGCGAAGTAATCCAATTGTTTATCTTCAGCAACCTTATTATGCTCCTTGTATACCTGGTTTTTTGAACCATAAATTGGATATCTGGTCAATGCGTCAGGACATCCATCATATGTGTTAACTGTTGCATACAAATATCCTGCTGGGTATCTTCTGATGTCATGTTCACTGCCATTACCCGCGTAAGGCATTTGATCATCTGGTTCGCCGACCTGCATGCGTGTGATCACACCACCTGCAACCAAATTCCACCCCTGGCCAACGCTGGATGCTACTTCATCAACTTTCAACCCATTACCTGAATTATAACTAAGGGCAACTGTAGAATTCAATCTGCTCTTATCATCATTCCAATTAAATATTGGAAGTGAAAATACAGCACTACCACTTTGCAGATTCACTTGTGCAGACACTTTACTAACTGCAAACAATAAAAAACAGATGTAAAAAACTTTCTTCTGAAACATAACTATGTGTTTAGTCTGATAGCTTGAATACTTTTAAAAATTATATCCTACACGAAAGACAATCGGCTGCGTTTGTGGTCTTTGCTGGTAACTCAGAAAATCCCAGAGTAATTGCAACTTTGTCTTCTTGAAAAATTTTGTTTTTAATGGGATTGATTTATATAGACCGATCAACCCACTTTGCTGATCCTTCCATCCGCCAGGCGGTGGAATCACTGATTCATCCGGCCAATCCCTGAAATTCATTTCATAACCACCACTCAACCCAAACCCATCTTTCACCTTCCATTCAATAAAACTTCTTACACCAGCACCCTGGTGACTAAGGGCGAGATGCCTCCATCCGGTACCCCAGCCAACCTTGTAACTGCCACCAATACCGATAATACTTTTGTCATTCAGTTTATACCCTACAGTTAACCCCAGGTCGCTTGTAGCAGAGAAGAGGGTAGTTGATTTCTGGGATTGTACATTAAACCCATATTCCAATCGCTTCCCAAAAGATTTTGTTTTTTGCGTATTTGGTTTGAAGTCTGGCATCTCAACATTGCTTCCATTTCTGCCTGTAAGGGCCAGTATTCTGCTACGCATATCATTTACCTGTGATTGCGCGTTAGTGATATTTTGCTGAACTCTTGGCATTGCTCCTGCTGCCCCTAATGGAGTTTGTTGAATGAATGCCGTCATTTGCGCCCTGGTTTGAAGGGCTGCGAATCCTGTTTGTGGA
>JAJKIP010000161.1 GCA_021154405.1 Segetibacter sp.
CAACGCGAGATGTATTCTCTGAATGCTGCATCAAATCTATCCTCGCCCAGTACAGTGGAGCGGAGAACTTTCAACATCATGGAAGGTTTGTAATACCCCGCGCTGGCCAAACGATCCTGTTGAATTACATCAGGAATATTATAAAGCCCATCCGCATTATCGCCCATATTGTATTTAACGCCATATTCTGTACCTGGTTCGCTGGGATCAAAGCCTCCTGCAAACTCTCCTTTGTTAAAAGCCTTTGTTGAAATGGAATTGATGAATTGATTAAAACCTTCATCCATCCATGCATATTTGCGTTCATTGCTTCCCACGATCATGGGGAACCAGGTATGACCAAATTCATGATCTGTTACTCCCCACAATCCTGATCCTCCTGAATTATAGCTGCAAAAAACAATGCCTGGATATTCCATTCCGCCAACTATGCCTGCCACATTGGTAGCAACAGGATAAGGGAATTCATACCATTTTTCAGAATAATGTTCGATGCATGCCTTTACCATTTCGGTGGACCTGCGCCAGTCGCCACCCTTTCTTTCTTTAACGCTTTCCATCGGATATACGCTCATGGCCAGTGATTTTTTGCCATCCGGCAAATTAATACGTGCTGCATCCACTATAAAAGCACGGGAAGCAGCCCAGGCCACATCTCTTGCATTCTGAATTTTAAACTTCCATGTTATGGCTGCTTTTTTGAGCTGCGCATTCTTATCGGTCAGGTCCTTATCGCTACGGATAATGACCGTTTTGTCACTAGACTTTGCATCGTTGAACCGTTTTAACTGATCAGGTGTATAACAATCCTGAGGGTTCTGCAATTCACCTGATCCGGCAATGAATACATTAGAAGGAGCTGTGATAGTGTATTCAAGATCTCCGTATTCCAGATAGAACTCACCAGCTCCCAGGTAAGGAAGCACATTCCATCCTTCTATATCATCATATACACAAAGACGGGGGAACCATTGGGCTATTTCATATACCCATCCATTTTTGGTTTTTAATCTTCCCATACGATCAGTTCCATATTCGGGAATATCAAAATCAAACGGGATATTCAGCTTCACCTTACCGCCATTGGGTTTTACAGCATCCTGCATCCAAACCTGCATGCGGGTATCATTGATAATATATTTTGCGGCATATTTTTTTCCGCCGTTCTCAACGTTGACAGATCTGATCACATCTCCCTGTGTGAATTGGGCATTAGCCCATCTGCCTCCTGTTTCTGTAGTAGTTGCTGAAGCCCGGGAATCCTTCTTATAAATATTCTGGTCCAGCTGCAGCCAAAGGAATTTCAGGTTGTCAGGGCTATTGTTGGTATAAGTGATCTCAACATCCCCGCTAACATTATGTTTGATGGTATCTAACGTGCAATTGATTTTGTAATCAGCTCTGTTCTGCCAGTATTTTGGACCGGGTTCACCGCTTGCACTGCGGTAATCATTGCCGGAATAAGGATAGAACTGTGGATTGAATGCCTCTTTTGCATTGTACGTTGATTGGGCAATAGCAAGCAGTGTAATGCATGTAGTAAGGAAGGTCAGCGTTAATTTCTTCATGTTGAGGTTTTAAATAGAGCCAGTAAATATAAAATAATTGGATACAAAGCATGTACCGTTAACAATGTATTTCCAATTGCGGAGCTAAATAATGATGAACGGATCAGGGATCTAGTAAAACAACGATTCTGCTACAGTAACACTCTCTGGTTTTCCTACATCAACCCATTTGTCGCCGGTGTGATCATATCCCAGGATGGCATGATTCCGTGCCAGTTCAAGGTACATATCTGTCAGGGAGAATTTTCCTTCGAATGGCATGAGACGAAATACATCGTATTCAAATACTACCACGCAGCTATAGGCTTTTTGGATCAGATCCGGTGAATCAATGGAGATACGCTGCTCTCCGGTTACTGTATTGATCCACCCGCAAAGTCTGTCCTGTTTATCAAAAAGAAAATTTCGGGAAGTCTTACGGCCAGATACCGCAAAGGAAATAAGCGGTTTATGTTTTTCATGGAAGGCGATCAGTTTGCTAATATCAAGATCGGTAAGGATATCCACGTTGCAGGTAATAAATTTTTGACCAGGTGTAAAAAGTTCCTTTGCCTTCAGCAGTCCTCCACCGGTTTCCAGTACTTTATCCGTTTCGTCGCTTAGGACAACATTACTTCCCCAGCCTTTATTCTTTTTCAGTGTGTCGATGATCTGATCAGCGAAATGATGAACATTCACAATCACGTCCCTGATCCCATATTGCTGGAGATATTCAATATTGCGCTGCAATAATGATTTACCATTAACAGGAGCGAGTGCCTTGGGGTGTTTATCAGTCCATGGTTTAAATCGGGTGCCTAATCCGGCAGAGAAGATCATGGCCTTTATGGAAGAAGAGGAATCACTCATCAGGGGGTGTTTATCCAGTTTTTTTCATCCTGTACACAATGCCTGAGGTCGATCTTTACCTTGAATTTATTTCTGAGGTGCCGTGCCAGTGCATCAGCTGCATATACACTGCGGTGTTGCCCTCCGGTGCAGCCAAAGCTGATGGATAAATGTTCAAAGCCTCGCTTAATATAATCTTCAACAGAAATATCAACGATATCAAAAACGCTATCCAGGAATTTCACCATTTTGGTTTGCTGTTCCAGGTAATCCTTCACTTCTTTATCTCTGCCTGTCTTTGTTTTCATGGCCTCAACTCTTCCAGGATTAAGAATACCTCTGCAGTCAAACACAAATCCTCCGCCATTGCCACTATTATCTGCTGGTATTCCATTACGATAAGAGAAGCTGCAGACCTTTACAACCAGAGGAGTTTGTTCATTGGCCTGCACGGGAGTGAATCGGTCAATGATCTCATCAGCCACGCAGATATCCAAAACCCTTTTGAATTCAGGGAGCGATAAACCAATGTTATGCGATTGAATAAACCCTTTCAGATTTCTGATGCCAAGTGGAATTGCCGTAAGGAATTGGGCTTTGCGTTCAAATAGTCCTCTGAATCCATAAGCACCCAATACCTGTAACATTCGGATCAGTACATACCCATTGTATTGACTGCTGAACACGCCACGCTCCAGTTTGGAACCAATGAGTTGTTCAAACGAATTCATATAATCTTCCAGCAAATTCGTTTTCCAGTCTTCCGGTAAATTGGCCCTTGCCTGCCAAAGCATGGATGCCACGTCATATTGAGGAGCGCCTTTCATTCCACCCTGGTAATCGATGAAATGAACATTATTGTCTTTGGTGACCATGATGTTCCGGCTTTGAAAATCGCGGAACATGAAATATTTGTATTCGGTATGGGTGAGATAGTTGCTCAGCGCTTCAAAATCATCAATGAGTTTTTGTTTGTTGTAAGGCTTTGCCAATCCATCAAGAAAATAGTATTTGAAGTAAAGCAGGTCCGCCATGATCGCCTGTTTGCCAAATTCAGTATTTGTGAGGCATTTCTCATAGTCGAGGTCCTTATCTCCCTTAACCTGCAACTCAGCCAGTGCAGCCAGGCTCTTTCTGAATAGATCATATACGGGTTGAACAAGGCCCTGTGATTCCAGGTGATTAAGAAGAGAAATATCTCCGAAATCTTCCTGGAGATAATACATGCCATTTTCACTCATGGCATAGAGTTCCGGAACTACCAGGTTCTTCTTCTTAAAATGTCTGGAGAAGTAAAGGAAGGTTTCATTTTCGCGAACATTGGCCCCATAGGTACCGATAACAGATGAGCCATTGCCATAGAGCCGGAAATAACGCCGGTCACTGCCTGATTGAGGTAATACATCCAGAGAATCCGGATTTATTCCTGTCCATTCCTTATATAACAGTTTTATAGAGTCGATCATCTCCTGCATCTGGCAAAAATAAGAGGCCAAAAGTAGAGATAAACTAATAAATATACACTAACAACTGTTTGCCTCGATTCCTTTTTGTTATTTTTGTAGCTGTAGAAGGTAATTATGACGAATGCCAACTCCCCCAAGGTCCGGATTGTAACTGCCGCCTCTCTTTTTGACGGGCATGATGCCGCTATTAATATTATGCGCCGCATCCTTCAAAGCAAGGGGGCAGAGATCATTCACCTGGGGCATAATCGCTCAGTTAAGGAGATCGTAGAAACCGCGATTGAGGAGGATGTGCAGGGTATTGCCATTACCAGTTACCAGGGCGGGCACATGGAGTTTTTTAAATACATGAAAGACCTTCTGGATGAAAACGGCAGTGGCCATATCAAAATATTCGGTGGAGGCGGGGGAACTATTTTTCCTGATGAGATTGAGGAGCTGCATCGATATGGCATTACTCGCATTTATACGCCGGATGATGGCAGAAGAATGGGCCTGGAAGGAATGATCGAAGATGTAATAAAACAATCTGCTCACTCTACTCCTGCTGAATCCAAAACGTCAAAGGGTAATGGCAAAACAGAATTTGTGCTGGGTGAATGGAAGGATGTTAAAAGCATTGCCAGGGCAATAACACTTGCAGAAGGCGGCAGTGAATACAAGCATCTGCTGAATGGGCATGGGAAAAAATCACCTGTGCTGGGAATCACCGGTACTGGAGGCGCCGGCAAATCATCTGTAACAGATGAGATCGTACGGAGATTCCTCTCCAATTTTACCGGTAAAACAGTTGCTGTTATTTCCGTTGATCCATCTAAAAAGAAAACAGGGGGTGCCCTGCTGGGGGATCGCATTCGGATGAATTCCATTTCACATCCCCGCGCCTATATGCGTTCACTGGCAACAAGAGAAAGTGATAAGGCGTTAAGCGCCCATGTGCAGGAAGCAATAGATATATGCAAGGCCTCAGGATTTGACCTCATCATATTAGAATCCGCAGGTGTTGGGCAAAGCGATGCATCCATCCTGGATTATTGCGATGTTAGTATGTATGTGATGACGCCGGAATATGGGGCAGCTTCACAGTTGGAAAAAATAAATATGCTGGATTATGCAGACCTTATCTGCATAAACAAGTTTGATAAATCAGGCGCTCTTGATGCACTGGCTGATGTAAGAAAGCAGTACAAACGCAATCACCAGTTATTTACTGCAAAGGATGAAACATTGCCGGTTATAGGTACTATGGCCAGCAAGTTCAATGATGAGGGTGTCAATCATCTTTTTGAATTACTAATAAAGAAGATAGAGGAAAAAACAAAGACCAGTTTTGGTGAATATCATTTCGCGCAAACGGCAGATGTATCCCAGGCGGTGATCCCTTCTTCACGCGTGCGATATCTTTCTGAAATAACGGAAAGCAACCGGAACTATGACAAGCTGGTTAAAGAGCAGGCTGTAATAGCTACCAAATTATATCAACTGGAAGGCGTACTAAACCTGTTGCCGGATAATGACGCACAATTGAAAGAATCTCTCCAGAAACAGATTACATTTTTTACTGAACAACTTACTCCCGTAAGCCGCAAATTGCTGACCAACTGGCCCGAAAAAGTTAAGGAGTATGAGAAAGATTTCTATGAATATACGGTGAGGGATAAACTGATCAGACAGCCCATGACGGGCAAAAGTTTGAGTGGAACCCGGATACCTAAGGTCATATTGCCCAAATACAAAGACTGGGGCGATATTCTTCAATGGCAGGCACAGGAAAATGTGCCGGGTCATTTTCCCTTTACTGCCGGCGTATTTCCATTGAAACGGGAGGGCGAAGATCCTACCCGTATGTTTGCGGGAGAAGGAAATCCCGAGAGAACCAATAAACGCTTTCACTATGTGAGCCTGGACCAGCCGGCTAAACGATTATCCACTGCATTTGACAGTGTGACCTTGTATGGAGAAGACCCTGATCACCGACCGGATATTTATGGCAAGATTGGCAATAGTGGTGTGAGCATTGCCACTGTTGATGATGCAAAGAAATTATATAGTGGATTTGATCTCTG
>JAJKIP010000162.1 GCA_021154405.1 Segetibacter sp.
ACAGTAAATGGACCAGTTGCCAACTTTACTCCCGTTGCGCCTGGAGCATGCTATGGAAAAGTTTTCGGGTTTAACGATAATTCTACTCCCGCAGCAGGTATTCAGAAGTGGATCTTTGATTATGGTGATGGTATAAAAGATACTTTAACTCATGGTCCCTTTACCCATACCTATAACCTGCTTGGCGCCTTTAATGCATCATTAACAGTGATTGATGGAGCTGGCTGCAGCGATACTTATACCCATCCCGCTCAGATTATAGTAACGAATCCTGTAGTTGGTTTCAGGGCAGATACTTTCTATTGTCCGCAGGCACCATTGCAATTTGTAGATACGTCTTCGGGAGTAGGACTGAACTATCAGTGGACTTTTGGAGATGGAAATACTTCCACCCTTCAAAACCCCACAAACTCCTATCCTGCTGGAGATGCTGATTATACTGTAAAACTCAAGATCACTGATATTAATGGCTGTAGTGATTCTATTACAAAAGCAACTTATATCAAAATTCGTTTTCCAAAGGCTGCTTTTGAAATAACCGATACTACTACTATTTGTCCGCCTTTAAAAACAGGGTTCCTGTTCCAGGGAAAAGATTACGAATCGTGGACCTGGGATTTTGGAGACGGAGGATCATCCCCTGTGCAAAGTCCATCACATTTTTATAGCCGCTATGGCAATTTCCAACCAACCCTTACCCTTATGGGGCCAGGTGGTTGTACCCATTCAGCAAGCGCAAATGTATCTGTATACAACCCTTATTCTGCGCAGCTAAATTATGGTCCGATTACAAAAGCCTGCAATTCTCTGAATGTAGATTTCAACATAACATTGCCTCCCGGATTTAAATTTTATTTTGGGTTTGGCGATGGCACGCTTGATTCTTCTGGGAGAACTACTTTCAGTCATTTTTATCCCCGGCCAAGTTTTAATCAGCCGGGATTGCTAATGTTTGACACAGCGCAGGGGTGCCAAATTCTTGTTGAAGGAAATCCACGCATTGATGTGCTGGGTGCAATACCTTTATTTGGAAAGGATAAAGAGGAATTTTGTGACCAGGGAATTGTACAGTTCAAAGATTTCACTACCAAGAATGAACCTATTCAAACCACTTTATGGGATTTTGGAGATGGTGGTAGCTCGGGTGCTTCGGATCCTGCCCATACCTTTACTCAACCTGGATTGTACCCGGTAACATTGACTATTACCACAGTCAGCAATTGCACAAGTTCCTTTAAGGATACTGTACTCGTTTACCGTACCCCGGCGCCCACCATTATCAGCAGGGATACGATCTGTGTTAACAGTACCGAAGCTTTCACAGCAGTACTGGGGCAAACGGATACCCTTATCAAATACCAATGGACATTCGGCAATGGACAAACAGGAAAAGATTCTATCACTAATGCCACTTATACCACCATTGGTGATTTCCCAATTACGCTAACCACAACCAATAAGATTGGCTGTACCGCCAATGCTACCAAATCCATACATGTAGCTACGCCTCCAACAGCCACACCAGTGCAAAACCCGATAACCATTATTTCTGGTGGAAGCACACCACTGGCAATGACTTACACGGGTAATATTGCAAACTATAACTGGTTGCCGCAAACAAGACTAAACTGTACAGATTGCGCCATTCCAACTGCCCATCCGCAATCCACCACTAAATACACGGTTCAGATTACGGATGTCTATGGCTGCCGAACTTCTTCTGATGTAACAGTAGTAGTAGTGTGTAATAATCTGAATTTCTTTGTACCAAATACCTTCTCACCAAATGGAGATGGACATAATGAAACATTTTTCGTAAGAGGTACCGGATTGTTCACGGTTAGATCACTTACTGTATTCAACCGTTGGGGACAGATAGTATTTGATAAGAAAAACGTAGCTGTCAATAATCCTGCCTCCGGATGGAATGGAACATTTAATGGACAAAAAGCCAGTCCCGATGTTTATGTGTATATCATGGAAATATTGTGTGAAAACGGAGAGGTATACCCCGTTAAAGGAAATGTAACTCTGCTGAGATAATGAAGAAGATCAATAAACATATAAATCTGTTGATGGGTCTGGTATCAGTTTTCCTGGGTGGAAGCCTGATGGCACAGGATATTCATTTCTCTCAATTCTTTGAAACACCTCTTTTACGCAACCCCGGCCTGGCTGGTATTTTCACTGGTGACTATCGCCTGCAAATGGTGTATCGTGATCAGTGGAGAAGCGTAACAGATGGCTATAAAACAGGATCCCTAAATGGGGAATACAAGTTATCGGTTGGCAAAGCTGATGATTTTTTGACCGTTGGCGGACAGGTGCTATTTGACCGTGCAGGAACTGCTGTATTACAAACAACCAGCGTACTTCCGGTTATCAATTATCATAAATCACTGAGCACTGATCAGAACAGGTATCTGTCATTAGGATTTATGGGCGGAGTAGTGAACCGTCGGTTTGATCGCAGCAAAATAACCACCGATGATACATACACGGGTGGCTTTGATGGAGAGAATACTGTTATTCCCAATTATACATACCTGGATGGAAGTGTGGGCATGAGCTATAATTCCAATCTAAATGATGATCCGGAAGATAATTTTTATCTGGGCATTGCCTACCATCATTTCGCCAAATCGAAGAACAGCTTCTTCCGTGATCCTACTGTTCAGTTAAATCCGAAATGGGTTGCCTCTGGAGGATTGCGTTTTGGGGTGAATGAATATTCCTATATCATGTTACAGATGGATCATTCCGTACAGCTGAAATACCATGAGACAGTGGGAGGAGTGATGTATGGAATGAAATTCGGTCCGGAGCTGGACAAACCGAATTATGTGTTGCATGGCGGATTATTCCTGCGCTGGGAAGATGCCCTCATACCCGTTATCAAGATTGATAAATCAGGCTTTTCTTTCGCGTTTAGCTATGATGTAAATATTTCCAAGTTAAAGCCGGCCAGCCTTAACCGCGGCGGTTTTGAATTATCCCTCTCCTATATTGGCTTTACGAATCGGAACAATTCCACCCTGGAACGTCTAAGGTGCCCAAGGTTCTAGATAAGTTTGTCCCGATAGCTGTACAGACCGAACTTCGGTGTTCAAAATAAAACGGCTCATGGCATTAAAACCTGGAGACACAGCACCTGATTTCAGCCTCTATGATTCGGCAAAAAATAAAGTGACCCTTTCTGACCTGAAAGGCCATAATGTTTTGCTGCTTTTCTTCCCCGTTGCTTTTACCAGCACCTGCACGAAAGAACTTTGCTCTGTCAGAGACAATATTTCCGCATATGATAGTACAGACGCAAAAGTGTTTGGCATTTCAGTTGATGCTCTTTATAGCCTGGCAAAGTTCAGGGAGGAGCAACATTTGAATTTTCCCCTGCTGAGCGATTTTAATAAATCTGCCTCCAGGGCCTATGGAAGCATCTATGAGGACTGGAATTACGATATGAAGGGTGTGAGCAAGCGTTCTGCCTTTGTGATTGATGGGAAAGGGATCATCCGGTATGCCGAGGTTTTGGAAAATGCAGGGCAGATTCCAGACTTCCAGGCCATTCGGGATACCCTGTCGGAATTGCACCCAAAGTAACGTTAAATTTTAGGGTATAAGTTGTATAACCTACTGATTATCATAGAAGTTAATTTTTTGCGGCAAATACTTTGCAGATGTGAGAAAAACGGATTATCATTGAGGAAATAAAAGTAAATTTGTTTCGTTGAAGCGAATTCTACCCATACTATCCTTTATTCTGTTGACAGTTTCCCAGATAAGAGCCCAGGAAAACCGGAGCCCCTTACCTGAAGGACCTGCTGTCACGGCATTAAGTCTTTATCCGAACCCTGCCAGCTCCTACATCACTTTTGACCTCAAAAAAGGCTACCAGAAAGGGCTCACAATTACGGTCTTCAATTTTCTTGGAAAGAAGATGATTGAAACACCTAATGTGAATGAAAAAACCACCCTCACGCTTACTGATTTTAACCGTGGCGTGTACATCTATCACCTGACAGATCTTAGCGGCAAAGTGATCGACACAGGTAAATTCCAGGTTTCCCGGTAAAGTATTTATTGTCGGAAATTCTTAGAGTACCTGAATTATCAGGAACTTGAGATATTGTGTATTTTCCAGGCCCCGCATAATTGGATGGTCTCCCGACTGAGTTTGAAAGCTAACCTGTCTTATTCTTCTTCTCACATCCTTTGCTGCCATATCAATTATCTGAAGAAATAGATCTGCCTGAACCAGACTGGTGCAGGATGAGGTTACCAGGAATCCACCGGGCTTAACGAGTTTCATCCCTCTAAGGTTGATCTCCTTGTATCCAGTAATAGCTTTTTCGATAGTAGCCCTGCTCTTGGTAAATGCTGGTGGATCCAACATCACTACATCATATTGCCTGCCATCCTTCACCCATTGCTTCAAAACATCAAATGCATTGGCGACTTCAAAACGGCAGATGGATGCAACACCATTCAATTCCGCATTACGATTCGCCTGCTGTACTGCATTCTCTGAAATATCGAGTCCTAAAACAGATTTTGCACCATAATGTGCCGCATGTATTTCAAATGTTCCTGTATAGGTGAACGCACCCAATACATCAGCGTTCTTAACGATATGCTGAACAGCCCTTCGATTATCCTGCTGATCCAGGAAATAACCAGTCTTCTGACCATTCTCAAGATCAACATGGAACTTCAATCCATTTTCATTGATGATGATCTTTGGATCAAAGGGTTCAGATAAAAATCCTTTCTGTTGTGGTAATCCTTCCAGTTCTCTTACTGGAACATCATTGCGTTCGTAAATACCCTTCGGGTTGAATATTTCCTTTAATGCTTTTACAATGGCAGGCTTCCAGACGTCAATTCCAAGAGCAAGGGTCTGGATCACCAGGTAATCATTGAATTTATCGATGATCAGCTGAGGGAGCGAGTCGGCTTCACCAAATACCAGCCGGCAATTTTCAATATACCCTGTTCTTTTGCGATATTCCCAGCATTCCCGAATGCGGCGGAGAAAGAAATCCTCATTGACCACTTCGTTTTTATCACGTGTGAGCAACCGCACAACGATCTGCGATTTTGGGTTAATATATCCCTTGCCAACCAATTTTTTATCATGTGTTAATACCTCAACTATCTGGCCCGGCGCCGGGTCCCCTTCAATGGTTCCGACCTCATTATTGAATATCCATGGGTGGCCATTTATGACCCGGGGGCTGATCTTACGCTTCAGGTGAACTTTACTGCTCATAAAAGTGCTCAAAAAGATAAGGGCGCAAACTAAAGAAACTATGCCATAGTTTGGAGGTTGGGACGGAGGGTACAGCCATTTTGTCCCGCCTTTGGCGGCCCTGTCTGCCGTATCGGGTCTTTACAGGAGGTTGGCAGTATTCTTGACAACCTTACCTTTGCAAACAATTTGTTCAAAAATGGCAGATAAAGACGTAAGAGAACCCGTTGGAGACGACCGGGATTTTGATATCAATGCGGACGAGAATATGAGTGGCACCTCACACCTCAACGAGCCCCTGGGAGACGATTCTGAGGTGGAAAAATTGAAGGCTGAACTTGATGCCGCCAAAGATAAATTCCTGCGCCTCCAGGCAGAGTTCGATAATTTCAGAAGAAGAAGCGCCAAAGAGAGGATTGAACTGATGCAGACCGCTGGCAGGGATGTGATCAATGATATGCTGGTAGTAGTGGATGATGCGGAAAGGGCGCAAAAACAACTCGAAACAACAGATGATGTAAAATCAATCAGGGAAGGCGTAACCCTTGTGTTCAATAAACTCCGGAATGTATTACAGTCTAAAGGCCTGAAGCCAATGGAAACGATCGGCACAGAATTTAATCCGGATCTTCATGAAGCTATTACAGAGATTCCTGCTCCTGCCAAAGATCTAAAAGGCAAGGTGGTGGATGAAGTAGTAAAAGGATATTATCTGAATGATAAAATAATCCGTCACGCTAAAGTGGTAGTAGGAAAATAAAATGAACGGAACTATTAAAGAATACCAATGACTAATAGTAAAGACTATAGCCTTTAACTATTAGTAAAATTTATAGCGGGGTATTGCCCCTCGTTTTGAATTATGTCAAAAAGAGATTATTACGAAGTATTAGGTGTTGCCAAAGGCGCATCTGCTGATGAGATCAAAAAAGCTTATCGCAAAGTGGCCATGCAGCATCACCCTGACCGTAATCCTGGTGATAAGGGATCGGAAGAAAAATTCAAGGAAGCGGCAGAAGCTTACGAAATCTTAAGCGATAACGATAAGAAAGCGCAATATGATCGCTATGGACATGCGGGTGTAAGTGGAAACGGAAGAGGTGGATATGGCAGTGGTGGTATGAATATGGAAGATATCTTCAGCCAGTTTGGAGATGTATTCGGCGATGACTTATTTGGCAGTTTCTTTGGTGGAGGAAGAGGCGGAAGAGGCGGACAGAGAAGTCGCGGTGTAAGAGGCAGCAATCTTCGTGTAAAACTGAAACTGACTTATGAAGAAATTGCGAAAGGTGTTTCCAAGAATATTAAGGTAAAAAAATACATCGTTTGCAATACCTGTAGCGGAAGCGGCGCCAAGGATAAAGGCAGCATTCAAACCTGTCAAACCTGTGGCGGCAGCGGACAGGTAAGGCGCGTCCAGAATACATTCCTTGGCCAGATGCAGACCGTGACTACCTGTCCGGCCTGCAATGGAGAAGGATCCCAGGTAACCGCTAAATGTGGAACCTGTAAAGGAGAAGGCCGGGTATTTGGAGAAGAAACGGTGAATATTGAAATACCTGCCGGTGTTCAGGAAGGAATGCAGCTTAGCATCAGTGGCCGTGGTAATGCCGGCGAAAGAGGCGGCTCACCTGGTGATCTGATCATTCTTATTGAAGAAGAACCACACAAGGAATTACATCGTGATGGATTGAATGTGGCGTTTGATCTCTATATCTCCTTCCCGGATGCAGCCTTCGGTACACAGGTAGAAGTGCCAACCATTGATGGCCGTGCAAAGATCAAGATACCGGCTGGCACACAAAGTGGAAAAATATTCCGGTTGAAAGGCAAAGGATTTCCTGCAGTGAATTCATACGAAAAAGGTGATCAACTCATACATGTCAATGTATGGACCCCTCAACAACTCACCGCTGAAGAGAGAGCCATGCTGGAAAAATTAGGCTACTCGCAAAATTTCAAACCAGCCCCTGACAAAAACGAGAAGGGATTCTTTGATAAAATAAGAGAGATGTTTAGTTAAAGATTTATTCTCTAAACTATTCATGCTTTTATCCGTTAACTTTAAACTTTGAACTAAATAATATGACCTTTAATTCAGAATTTGAAAAATATGCGGTAAAACACCGCGGGCTTTCCAGCAATACAATGCATGGCTATGCCTCCCACCTTGTGACCGCTTTAACTCCAAACATCATTGAAGAAAGACCAATGAACGTTGCTGTAATGGATGTTTACAGCCGTTTGATGATGGACCGTATCATCTTCCTCGGTTATCCTATCAATGAAGAAGTGGCCAATATTGTTACAGCACAATTGCTGTTCCTTGATTCTACAGACAGGACAAGAGATATCAATATGTACATCAATAGCCCGGGCGGCAGCGTGTATGCCGGTTTGGGTGTTTATGATACCCTTCAGTTTGTAACGCCAGATGTTTCCACTATCTGTATTGGTATGGCAGCTTCCATGGCCTGCGTACTATTAGGCGCGGGTGCAAAAGGCAAACGTGCTGCATTGAAACATGCCCGCATCATGATGCACCAGCCAAGTGGTGCCATTGGCGGACAGGCCAGCGATATCGAGATCACTGTAAACGAGATCCGGAAGCTGAAGAATGAACTGTATGATGTGGTGAATTATCATACCGGCAAACCCCTTGATCAGATCGAAAGGGATTTTGATCGTGATAAATGGATGACCGCAACTGAAGCCAAAGAATACGGCCTCGTGGATGAAGTATTGCTGATCAATCCACGCAAACAAAAGAAAGACTAACAAAATAGTTAATCGAAAAATAAAACGATTAATATAACGATAAATTAAACGATATGTCGAACAAGAACTATTTGTATAACAACTGGCGAATGGAGGATGAAGAGGAAGAAGAAAAAGAAGAACAACCGAAGAGTGATCTGATGATGTTCAGCAAAAAGCTGGAGAAATATTTCTTTGATAGCCGCAGCGTATATCTGTGGGGTGTGGTAGATGACAAAAGCGCAAAAGACGTGGTATCAAAATTATTATTGCTCGATGCCGATAAGCCAGGCGAAGAGATTAAATTCTATATCAACAGTCCCGGTGGGGTTGTTACCAGCGGCATGGTGATGTACGATACCATGCAAATGATCTCAAGTCCCGTTTCTACCATATGTATGGGATTGGCAGCTTCCATGGGCAGTATTCTGCTCAGTGGTGGTAAAAAGGGCAAAAGGATGATCTATCCCAGTGGGGAAGTGATGATCCACCAGCCTTCCCTTGGAGGCTATATCAGAGGGGTAAGTGCAGACCTTGAAATACAGGCACGCCAGACACAGCGTGTAAAGGAATTAGGAGCCAGAATCCTCGCTGATAACTGCGGGAAGACCATTGAGCAGATCCTGAAAGACTTCGACAGGGACTACTGGATGAACGCTGAAGAGGCTATTAAATACGGTATTGTAGACAAAATTGTAACAAAATTATAAGTTGATGATAGTCAACATATTAAAAGTTAATTCCTTAAAAAGCCGTCTTTATCAGGACGGTTTTTTAAATTTGTGGAGCCGAAACGACGGCCTGATTAGTAACCTTTCAACCCCATAATACATAGAATGGCTAAAAATATTTTGCACTGTTCTTTTTGCGGACGTAGTCGGGATGAAGTGAAGATCCTCATAGCGGGGCAGGAAGGGCATATCTGTGAAAATTGCGTAGAGCATGCCAGAGAGATCATTGAACAGGAGTTGATGGTTAGGGATGAGAAAACCCCTTCTGCATTTAAGCTTACCATTAAGAAACCGGTAGAGATCAAAAAATTCCTCGAAGAATATGTGATCGGTCAGGATGAAGCCAAGAAAGTACTGGCCGTAGCCGTATACAATCACTACAAAAGATTACAGCAAAAAACAAGTGAATCTGTTTCCTCCAATGAAGTGGAAATAGAAAAGAGCAATATTGTGATGGTAGGTGAAACCGGTACCGGAAAAACCCTATTGGCAAAAAGCATCGCGAGGATGCTGAATGTTCCATTCGCAATTGTAGACGCTACTGTATTTACTGAAGCGGGCTATGTGGGCGAAGACGTAGAAAGTATCCTTACCCGCCTGCTGCAGGTTTGTAACTATGATGTAAACTCTGCCGAAAGAGGCATTGTATATATTGACGAGATTGACAAGATCGCCCGCAAAGGAGATAATCCTTCCATTACTCGTGATGTAAGTGGTGAAGGTGTGCAGCAGGGAATGTTGAAACTGTTAGAAGGGACTGACGTGTTAGTACCTCCACAGGGAGGCAGAAAACACCCTGAACAAAAGCTCATAAAGATCAACACGCAGAATATCCTGTTCATTTGCGGAGGTGCATTTGATGGTATCGATAAGATCATTGCCCGCCGTGTGCAAACCAATACCATTGGTTTCAATGTGGACAAGGACCAGCAGGATAGCATGAAAAAGAACCTGCTTCGCTATGTAAATGCACAGGACCTGAAATCATTCGGACTCATCCCGGAATTGTTGGGACGTTTGCCCGTAGTTACACACCTGGATCCACTTGATGCATCTACCCTGCGCGCAATCCTTACGCAACCCAAGAATGCACTGCTTAAACAATATAAGAGATTGTTTGAGCTGGAAGGAATACAGCTGAATATTGAAGATGAGGTGCTTGATTTCATGGTAGAGAAAGCCATGGAATACAAACTGGGCGCCCGTGGATTGAGAAGTATCTGTGAAGGTATCCTTACCGATGCCATGTTTGAGCTCCCTTCTTCCAAAGAAACACATTTCACGCTGGACCTGGATTATGCAAAGCGTAAGTTTGACAAGAGCAAGCTAAGCCTGCTGAAAGTAGCATAAATTACAATCAGAAGATATTTAATGCCTTCGTAATAAACGAGGGCATTTTTTTTGCAGAGATTTAGACAGACAACAATACCTTTAATCAATAACTAAACCGGTAAAATATGCAAGAATTAATTGACAAACTGAAAGCCGAAGTAGGCATTACTGACGAGCAGGCTAAGAAAGCTATTGAGGCCATCAAATCCTATGTTATAGAGAAGTTCCCCATGATGGAAGGTGCGGTAAGTAATCTTTTCGGAAGCTAAGAATAATTCATAAAAACTATAATAGTCATGTCATAATAAAGCAATACTGTAGCACTACTATATTATGACATGACTATTATGTTTCCATAGCAACGCTATGGAAATGGTCTAAAGACTTATTCTGTTATTGAATAATTATCTGATTGTCGCACATTTTCTGCCTCTCGGATTATTAGCCGCTTCATACGGCGTAAATGAGCGCTGACAGGATTCAATAAAGATCAAAATGATTGCGAGCCAAACGAAGTGTCGTGTTTTCATGGGGTCTGAATTATGACTCTAAAATACATATTGCAGAACCGGAATTATAGCTCGTTTCTCTGTAAATCAGCTCGCTACGTGTATTTCCAGCCTGCCGGAATAGTAAAATTTCGGAGGATACCGTAAACAGTGCAGCTTAATTAAGCTAGTGGCCTTCAGCTGTTCCTTGCTGGCCTTATTTGTCTGAGAGAATTGTCTCTATGGCACTCAGTTCATCCTTGCTGAATTGAAGATTATCCAGCGAATTGATATTATTATCCAGTTGTTCAACTGAACTTGCACCGATCAATACGGACGTAATTCGTTTATCCTTTAATATCCATGCTAGCGCCATTTGAGCGAGGGATTGGCCTCTTTGCTGGGCCAGTGAATTGAGTTTTTTGATTTTTGTCAGTTTCTCTTCCGTGATATCTGTGGTCTTTAAAAACCCATGTTCTTTCGCAGCTCTGGAACCTTCAGGTATTCCTTTCAGATATTTATCTGTCAATAATCCCTGGGCCAACGGAGAGAAAGGAATGCAGCCAACTCCATTTTCTTCCAGCACGTCCATTAAACCATCTTCCACCCATCTTTCAAACATGGAATATTTAGGCTGATGGATTAGACAGGGAGTACCCAATTCCTTCAATATTTTAATGGCCTTCTTTGCATCTTTGGCTTTGTAATTGGAAATACCTGCATACAAAGCTTTACCCTGCCTTACTATTAAATCAAGCGCCATCATTGATTCTTCAACGGGGGTATCAGGATCAGGACGATGATGATAAAATATATCCACGTATTCCAGTCCCATTCTTTTCAGACTCTGATCAAGACTGGAAACCATGTATTTTTTGGAACCCCATTCACCATAAGGACCTTCCCACATATGATATCCGGCTTTTGTGGAGATCAGCAGTTCATCCCTGAGATTACCCGGAAAATCCATCTTCAATATCTTACCGAAATTCTCTTCAGCAGAACCCGGAACAGGACCATAATTATTGGCAAGATCAAAATGAGTGATGCCACGGTCAAATGCGCGCCGGATAATGCGACGGCCATTTTCAAAATCATCTACTGAACCGAAATTATGCCAGAGGCCAAGCGAAACTGCAGGCAACAGGATACCGCTTTCACCACAACGACAATATTTCATTTTATTATACCTGTTCGGATCAGGAGTATAATCCATAGAGCTAAAAAATTAGATGCCGTGAACCTACAAAAAATTCCTTACTACAGCCCCTAAATCTAACTGCTATATCTACTGGTAATTAAAACTTGCTTTTTTATCTCCGATCATTATCCAAAACTCTCCCGGCTCTGTAACGGTTTGCAGTTTTGCATTCACAAAGGCAAGATCATTCTTATCCAGCGTGAAACTGACTGCCTGGCTCTCCCCTGCTTTCAGGCTGATCTTCTTAAAGGCACGCAGACGTTGAATATTGGGAGTGATGCTTGCATATACATCACGGGTATATAATTCAACTGAATGTTTTCCATCCCTGCCACCCGTATTCTTTACAGTAACAGTCACTGTCAGCTTTTCATTCCCTTTAAGCGTTGAATTGCTTAATTTGAGATCACTGTAGTCAAAGCTGGTATAGCTCAATCCATGGCCAAAGGCAAAGAGGGGATCATACCCATGTGATACATTATCATTGAACACTTCCCTGACTTCCTCAGTTGGCTTACGATCATACAACACCATTTCTCCCATTGATCTCGGATAGCTGAATGGCAATCTGCCATCTGGATTATAATCACCGAACAATACATCAGCAATGGCTTCAGCAGTTTTCCTGCCACTCCAGTATGCCATTAATATTCCTTTCAGGGAGGGTTCAATTTCTGTGATAAACCTCGGACGGCCTTCTGTTAACACAAGGATCACTGGCTTGCCAGTTTCTATGGCTGCTTTGGCCAGGTCAATCTGATTTTTTGGCAACGCAAGTTCCCTTGTATTGCCAGGGCTCTCAGCGTAGGCGTTTTCACCCAGGCATAAAATGATCACTCCGGCATCTGCAGCAGCAGCTTTCAATTTATTTCCATCATAATTCGCGGAGCTATCAAAGCCCTTTACCGATGTGGTAATAACATTTCCGCCGCCAATCTTATCACTAATTGCCTGCAGGATTGTTTTGCTATCTGCAGGATACCATTGGTCCTGGTTACCCTGCCATGTATAACTCCAGCAACCATTCAATGCGGAAATACTTTGAGCAGCAGGTCCCGCTACCAATACTTTTATAGTTTTTGAAAGCGGTAAAACGTTGTCCTGGTTCTTTAGAAGGGTCATGGCTTCATGCGCAGCATCAAGCGCCAGCGCCTGGTATTCAGGTCTTCCAAAATTGGCAAATGACTCTTTCTCAGGATAGGGGTTGTCAAAAAGACCCAGTTTCATTTTAAGTGTGAGTATCCTCGTTACCGCATCATTGATCCGGCTCATGGGAACCTCTCCCTTCTTCACCGCTTCAATCAGCAGATCATAAAAAGAGAAATCAGAAGGCACCATACTCATATCTATGCCAGCATTGATGGCCATAGCCACGGCAGCCCTGGGTGTGCTGGCTACAAAATGCCGATCGTTCAATCTCTTAATATCTTCCCAGTCCGTTACAATCACTCCCTGGAATCCCAGTTCTTTTCGCAATACATCTGTCAGCAGGTATTTATCTGCATGCACGGGCACTCCATTGATCTCACCTGAGTTGACCATTAG
>JAJKIP010000163.1 GCA_021154405.1 Segetibacter sp.
AGCAGCATGCCGATCATATTGTTATCGATAACACATGGTTCCCTTTCACCCCGGGATCACAAAATGATATCCAGTCAATTCTAGATTCAGCAGGAATCAAAGAAACCGGAACAATAAGACTTGGACAGTACCTTTCATTAGTCAAAACTGAGAATGACCTTGTTCATAATAAAATTGAACAGATAAATCCTGATATTGCCGGTACGGTTGCAGAAGAAGGTCCTCAACATGTAAATGCAGAACTTTATCCCTATCAGAAAAAAGGCTGGCAATGGCTGAGGTTCATGCGTCAGGAAAACATTGGTGGAATTCTGGCTGATGAAATGGGACTTGGAAAAACACTGCAGATAATTACTCTTCTGGCAAATGAAAGCAGGAAAGATATTTTTCCATCACTGATCATTTGCCCATCCACTCTTCTTGAAAACTGGAGAAGAGAGTTTGCAAAATTTGCTCCACAGCTTTCCACCCATATTCATCAGGGACCACAACGTACTGGTTTCCCTACTGAACTTAAAAAGAACGATATTATTATTACTTCCTATGATACCCTGCTTAGAGATAGTTCACTTTTTGGCAACATAGAATGGAAGGTTGTCATCTGCGATGAAGCACAGGTAATAAAAAACCCGGAAACAAAAAGAGCAATAGCTGTTAAAAAGGTTCCCAGACTGGCAGGATTTGCAGTTACAGGTACTCCAGTTGAAAACAGCCTCACTGATCTGTGGTCCATCCTTGATTTTGCAGTTCCTGGTTTTCTTGGCAGCAGATCATCTTTTGTAGGCAATTTCGGTACCGGGATGAATGGTGCAGCCCGACTTGAAAAGCTGATCTCCCCTCTTATATTAAGACGCAAGATCTCAGAAGTTGCTCAAGATCTCCCACCCAGGATCATAATACCACAGGTGATGGAACTGAACCCGGAAGAAGAAGATTCTTATGAACGGGTGAGGGAAGAAACCAGAATGGAGTTTCAGACAAATCCTTCTCTTTTAGTATTGACACGGCTCCGAATGTTCTGTACCCATTCGTTTCTATTATCTGATAGGCCAGGAGAAGATCCTTCATTTTACAGCAACAAGTATATCCGGCTTGTAGAAATTGCTGAAGAAATTGTAGCAAATGGTGCAAAGATGCTTGTGTTCACCTCCTATAACCGGATGAATGATCTGATTGTAGAAGATTTCTCGAGTCGTTTCGGGATTTACTCAGTTTCAATAGATGGCCGAACCCCAGTCAATAAAAGACAGAAAATTATTGATGAATTTTCAGCTGTCAAAGGTGCAGCCGTCCTTGTATTGAATCCTATTGCAGCCGGGACTGGCCTCAATATCACTGCAGCCAGCCATGTCATTCACTATAACCTTGAATGGAATCCTGCAAAGGAAGATCAGGCTTCAGCACGGGTATATCGCAAAGGGCAGGATAAGCCAGTAACCATTCACCGGCTGATCTATGCAAATACAGTTGATGAAGTAATAGATCAGAGACTTGACAGAAAGAGACAGCTCGCAGGAACTGCCATTGTAGGAGTACAGGGCGATGAGGATGATTATTACGATATTCTAAAGGCAATCAGTAAATCACCTAAAAAAACAAAATGAGTAAAAAAGATAAAGTCAGCTCGATTTCCAAGATCTTAAGTCCGAATGATATCGGAAAGACCGGCACTCATCAGGCTGGGATACTCATTCCAAAAAGAGGAGGAATATTGTCCTTTTTCCCTGGGTTGAACAGCAACCGTAAGAATCCGCGACATTTTCTCACCTTCTACGATGATGAAGGTCAGCCATGGCACTTTGCATTTATTTATTACAATAATAAGCTGTTTAGTGGAACAAGAAACGAATACAGGCTCACAAGAATGACCAGGTATTTGCGAAGCAATAACCTTAAACCAGGTGATACGCTTTCCTTTAAAATTGGAGCGGATGGAACAAGACAGGTTTCATTCAGGAGAAGAGTGCAGCCGATACCTGGTAAACTGGTTTTAAGTCCGGGATGGAAAGTAATACGAATCAAAAAATAAATATTAATGAGCACACCAGAAAAATTGGAAGTCCAGCCGGATCCACAACGGCTGATCGAAGGTCTTCGTGACACAGGTTATGAATTTAATACCGCCATAGCTGATCTTATTGATAATTCAATCGCAGCATCTGCATCGCTGGTAGATATCCATATTGCAATGGACCTGAAAGGAAAAATTCGTCTCTCCATTGCAGATAATGGAATTGGTATGAATCGTAAAGGATTGATCAATGCCATGAAATACGGGTCAGCACAACGACCTAATCCTTCAAGTCTCGGCAAATTTGGTCTTGGACTGAAAACAGCATCGACTGCCTTTTGCCGGAGGTTGCTCGTAACATCCCGTCAGAAATCTGGTCCGGATATATTAAGAGTATTCTGGGATCTGGATCATGTAGCCAAAGAAGGAAGGTGGGAATTGATGTTAGACAAATCTGATAAGGAAACCAAAGATCATTTGAAAAAAACTGCTGGTACAAAACCAGGCACAGTGGTCGTATGGGAAGAAATTGACCGTCTGATGAAGATTTATTCTTCTCCTTCCGGTGCTCCCGCACGCAAGGCTTTCAATAAAATAGTTGATGACCTGAAAGAACATATTGCGATGATCTTTCAGCGCTTTCTGGATTCGAGCAATAAAGCAGTCCCAAACGTTAAGATCAAAATCAATAATGATCTTATTAAGCCCTGGGATCCTTTCTGTATCGGCGTTTCCGAATTAGTTGCCTCACAGGTTATCGAGGTAAAGGGTGCAGATGCAACATTTAGAATCAATGCGTATATACTTCCTCGTCGTGAAGAGTTTCCGACACCAGAGCAGGCAACCGAGGCAAAAATCAGAAACAACCTGCAGGGTTTCTATATATATCGGGAAAACAGATTGATCCATTTTGCTGACTGGCTTGGCATGTATTCAATGGAGCCACACGGTTCACTGCTTCGTGTGGAGTTTTCCTTCGACCACCAGCTTGATGAAGCATTTCAGATTGACATTAAAAAATCGCAGATTATTCTTAATCCTGCCCTCTATGATCTTCTGAAGGATACATTTCTGCCTGCTCCAAGAAGGGCTGCAGATGACAGATACCGTCAGGGTCAAAAGAAAAAGGCCCAGGAAAAATCAGATGGCGCACATAGCAGCTCCAACAGCAGCATTGGTGAAAAACAGAAAGCTATTGGTGGCGCCATAATAAAGCCTGTTGCAGGGTCTAAAGATCAGGTATTGGTCAAAAACGTCAATGGTGAATTTCATTTTAAAATAAAGATCACAAAAGCAAATAAACCGGGTGAACTTTTTGTTCAGCCAGTAGAAAGTATTAATGACGGCGTGCTTTTTCAACCAGCACTGATTGATCTTCAAAAGGGTGTTCAGATCAATACTTCACATCCTTACTATAGCAAAGTTTATGTGCCAAATCTGAAGTCGGGAGTTACTATTCAGGGAATGGATTCACTGATCTGGGCACTATGTGTTGCTGAGTATTCCACTATTAACGAGAATACCTTAGACCATTTTCGGGAGCTGAGGTATGAACTTTCAAAAATTCTCCGAAAATTGGTAGATGACCTCCCCGAACCAAAACTGGATGAAGATGAAGCAGAATAATGAAGATTGGATGATCATGCAATAGGTAGTATACGTAAAAAACCAGGCAATATTTCTCATTAATGCGATTTGAACTTGAATTATGAGTAGCCCTTTCAAATATGATGTATTTCTGAGCCATAGTGCAAAAGACAAATCTGTGGTTCGTGAATTAGCTGAAAAATTATTCAGAGATGGACTGAAAGTGTGGTTCGATGAGTGGATAATTAAACCAGGGGACTCAATTCAAGAGAAAACTGAAGAAGGACTCGAGTTATCACGCGTACTGGTTTTTTGCATGTCGGCCAATTCATTTGGGTCAGACTGGACACAATTGGAGGCTGGCACATTCAGATTTCGTGATCCAATAAATAAAGATCGACGATTTATTCCCTTGCGCCTGGATGATGCTCCAATTATAGCGTCTGTTTACCAATTCGCATATATCAGCTGGAAATCGTTCGAAAAGGAAAAAGAATACGCAAGACTTTTGGAAGCCTGCCGGGATCCGGGCTTGGAAAATCTGACCTTTGATCAATATTGGGTCTACGATTTATTTACTCAGCTAAACGTGGGCTTTAATCTAAAATCGATATCACAATGCGTTGCCTTTAAAAGTGATCTTGATTTAGTATGTGCAGGCGAAGATGATGGTTTGATAGAAGTATGGGAAAAAAATACTGGAAAGATCATTCAGGTACTTAAGGGGCACAGCAGCGCGATCTGGTGTGTTGACTGGAATAAAGATGGAACTCAAATTATATCCGGGTCCTATGACGGGCAAATAAAAATCTGGAGCGTTCCGACAGGAAAATGTTTAAGGTCATTTAATATTAAAGGGATAAGGGAAAAATTAAAGAACTCCCAGGGGTTCATATTCGATGAGGGTATAAGATCCATAAAATGGAGCCCGGATAACCAGCTGGTAGTTTTTGGAAGTGGAAACAATATTTTTGTCTGTGACCCGAATAAACTGATGCATACCGAGGTTAAGTTTGTAAGTCCAGACATAATTAATGAATTAGCATGGAGCAGAGCCGGAAACAGAATCATATCAGGATCTGTTGGCGGAAGTATTCGAATCTGGGACACTGTTAATTACAAATCCCTTCATTTGCTCTCGGGTCACACAGGCAGAATTAATTGTATAAGCTATAGTCCTAATGGCCGATTTATCCTCTCCAGTTCTGATGACAGAACAATTCGTATCTGGGACGCAGAAAGTGGCCATTGCCGAAGAGTACTGGAAGGGCATTCAAATCCGGTTGAAAGGGCAGCATGGAGTTCAGATGGAAATTACATCCTTTCATGTGAAGCGAAAGGGCATTATTATCTCTGGGAAACTGTTTCCGGCAGAAACATTTTTAATATAAAATTTGATGCTAGCGAGGTATTGAATATTGTCTGGAGTCCCGATAGTCCCATTGCATTCGTTGTAAACGAATGGGGCAAGATTTGTTCTTTTGATTTTTCCAATTTTCTCAAAGATCAAAAGAAGTTCAACGTTCCTGACAATAAAAATTCTGAAATTAAAGAGCAAATTCAATATTCAAATGCTAAAGTCCTTCTTGTTGGCGAAAGCGGCGTAGGCAAAACGGGGCTATCCAACTACCTTGCCCATGGTGTAAAGGTCGAGGAAAATAAACCGCTTCCTTCCACGGACGGAGCCTGGGTGTCTCACTGGCCATTAAAAAGCACAAAAAAAAATATTGAAATAAATGGCGAAATCGGATTATGGGATTTCG
>JAJKIP010000164.1 GCA_021154405.1 Segetibacter sp.
AAGCACCCTGCTGGCATGTTGCAGACCCCTTGCTTCCTGCCTGGTTATCCCTTGCCTGTCCGTTGCTCATTGGATGCATATTTGTTGCTAGCTTCTTGCTAGCGTGTTGCTGGTTTCCTGCTGAAAAACCTCATTTTCTAGCAAGGTGCCAGCAACGAGTCAGCAACGAACCAGCAACCCAGGGGCTATTTTTAGCAACGAACCAGCTACCAGACAGCAACCGGCCAGCAGGGAAAACATAAAAAAAATGGTCCGCCGAAGCGAACCCTCCATCCATTTTGCCCGGTCCCAAATTAGACCTTTACCATCCAGCCATATTTGTCCTCGGTCTTTCCTTCCCTGATATCATTCAGCCAGGATTTTATGTGCCTGGAGATCCTGTAGTTATCCGGATTGAATTCCATACGAAATCCCTTGTAGTTCAATTCCTTTACCGGGGCTATGACAGCAGCCGTTCCGGTACCAAATACCTCGGCCACTTTTCCGGCTTTGTAAGCGGCTATTACCTCATCGATATTGATCTTTCTCTCCTCCACCCTTATCCCCATTTCCTCCAGCCCTTTGATCACGCTACTGCGGGTAACTCCTTCCAGTATAGTGCCCTCCTTGAGGTCTGGGGTAATCGCCACATTGTCGATAATGAAAAACACATTCATCATGCCCACTTCCTGCAGCCACTTATGCTCGGTTGAATCCGTCCAGAGGACCTGATCATACCCCTGTTTTTTAGCCTCTGTTGCCGCCAGCATGCTACCACCATAGTTACCGGCATTCTTGGAAAATCCCACGCCACCGGGTGCCGCCCGTGTATACCTTTCCTCTACCATGATCTTCATGGGATTGGCATAGTAAGGTCCTGTTGGACTTAATATGATCAGGAACTTATAGGTTTCTGATGGTCTTACTCCCAGCATCGCGTCACTGGAAAACATAAAAGGGCGGATATAAAGAGAGTGATCTTTTTTTGCAGGTATCCAGTTCCTGTCCAGCGCAACCAGCTGGCGCATTCCCTGAATAAATATTTCTTCCGGCACAACCGGCATATTCATTCGTTCAGCTGAAAGATTGAATCTTCTGAAATTATCCTGTGGACGGAAAATCCAGGCATTGCCTTTATCATCTTTATAGGCTTTAATGCCTTCAAAGATGGCCTGTCCGTAATGCAGCGCAGCCAGTGAAGGTTCCAATAGCAAAGGTTGATAAGGTTTGATCTCCACATTCTTCCATTCGCCATTTTCATAATCAGCTTCCAGCATATGATCTGAGAAATACTTCCCAAAGGGAATATTCTCCAGATTTATATCCTGCAACTTGCTCCGCTCTGTCTTCGTTACTAAAATATCAACCGCCTCCGTCATAATAGATTATTTTTACAATGAAATACGAAGATAACAAAAAGCAAAAAAGCGGATGAGCTTAAACGATATTAAACTTTCTCCTTCGGTAGTAATTGCATTGTACAAATCTGTATTGGTGCAGGATCCCCTCGAAGACAGAACCACAAAAAAAGAAACGAAAAAAGAAAGGATTTCCGAAGAAGATATATCGGTCGCTTCCGGCAGCAAAGCTGCATCACATGAAACGGTCTCAGCCTCTGCAGAAAAAACAGTAATGATTGAATCCATCAGTATTGATGTAGAAGAAGAGGATCCTGTTGAAGCAGCATCTCTGGGAAGAAAACCGAAAAAAAAGGAATCGCTAAACCGGGTTACAAAAGCTTTAGGTGCCAACGAGAAAAATATCCTGATAGTTGTTAATTACAACAACATTGTGTTTATCCCCGATGAAGAATTGGAATTCCTGACAAGCATTCTAAAAGCCTGCAAACTCAGTCTCAATGACGTGGCCATTGTAAATACAAATAATAATCCCGGAGACGGCTATAAGGAATATACAAAGCAGTTCACCAGTAAAATAGTATTGTTATTTGGAGTGGATCCCCTGAGTTTTGGGCTTCCCATTAATTTCCCGGAGTTCCAGGTTCAATCGCTGACCAATACAGTTTTCCTTTACTCCCCTTCATTAAGTGAATGCATGGCCAATAAACTGCTCAAAAGTAAATTGTGGGTAAGCCTCCAACGCATTTTTGGGTTGTGATATTCTTCTATTATCTTGTTACCATGAAACTCATCTTTGCCACCAATAACCAGCATAAGGTTGACGAGATCCGGCATCAGATCGGCGACCGGTTTGATTTGCTGACGCTAAAGGAAGCTGGCATCGATATCGATATTCCTGAACCGCATGACACCCTGGAAGCAAACGCTTCTGAGAAATCACGGACCATTTACCAGCTAACGCATACCAATTGTTTCGGTGAAGACACTGGTCTTGAAGTTAATTCCCTAAATGGCGAACCTGGCGTTAAAAGCGCACGATATGCTGGTGAGGATAAATCATTCGAAAAGAATATCGATAAACTCCTTTCAAAACTCGATAATACGTCTGACCGCCTTGCCCGTTTCCGTACTGTCATTTCCCTGATCCTGGATGGTAAAGAGACCCTTTTCGAAGGTATTTGCAATGGCGAAATTATCACTGAAAGGAGGGGTAATCAGGGCTTTGGATATGACCCGGTGTTTATACCGGAAGGATCAGACAGGACCTTCGCGGAAATGGATATTTCAGAGAAACAGGCTTACAGCCATAGAGGCAGGGCTACAGCAAAACTGGTAGCATTTTTGACACATTGGAAGCCAATGGATAAGGCGCCGAACCAAAAACAGGAAAGTTGAGCCAGCAAAGCAACCATAATATTACCGAAAGCGACTTAATCAATGGTTGCATAGCCGGCAACCGGCGAATGCAGGAAGAATTGTATCGCCGTTTCTCCCCCCGCATGTATGCCGTTTGTCTTCGCTATGCAGGCACCGCTGAAGAGGCACAGGATATCCTGCAGGAAGGCTTTATTAAAGTTTTTAAAAAACTGGCCACTTTTCGCGGTGACGGATCCTTCGAGGGCTGGGTTCGCCGGATCTTTGTCAATACGGCCATTGAACATTTCCGTCGCAAGAAATACCTGCAGCCCGTAACTGAAAAAGAGGAGAATACCATGGAAGGTAATTACCTCTCAGTTCTGGATGACCTGGCGGAAAGAGATATAATGGGCCTGGTACAACAGTTATCACCCGGATACAGAACGGTGTTTAACATGTATGTAGTAGAAGGTTATACGCATAAAGAGATCGGTGATATCCTGGGAATTAGTGAAGGAACGAGCAAATCGCAATTATCGAGAGCCAAGGTGATATTGCAGGACCTGGTGAAGAATTTCCTGGAAGAGAAAAGCAATACGAAGAAGATTAACCCATGAGTAGCTTAAAGAATAAAATGACGAATTATGAAGTTGTTCCGCCTGCCGGGGTGTGGGACAATATAGCTGCTTCCCTGGATGAAAGTGAATCGGGTCAGTCATTTCCCTCCCGTTTACATGATATGCAGGTGAATCCTCCTGCTGCCGCCTGGATCAATATTGAAAATGAACTTACTGGTGCAGAAGCTCCTGTTATTCCATTAAAGAAAAGATCAAATCCCTTTGTACGATATGCCGCAGCGGCAATAGTAATTGGTATTCTCGCAGTAGCCGTATTCCGGTATTCCAGCCGAACCAATGGAAGCAGTGAAATTAATCCAGCTAAGGATATTGCAACTGCCCAACCAAAGAAATCAGGCGTAGTTCCAGCTCCACCCACTGGAACAAACAACTTGCCTGCTACAAATCCTGATGAAGTAATTACAGGTAACAGAGCTGTAATCGCACAGATTGAACAGCCTTCACATAATCCTGAACACAGAAGCATCCATCGTGTACCTGCTGCTACTAATTATTCGTCCACCGACGCATCCGACTATGCAGGCAATCCGCTTTATGCCTATGCCGATTATACCATGCCTGACGTGGCTGATCGCTATATCATGTTAATGACGCCTCAAGGCACAATCATCCGCATGTCAAAGAAACTGGGTAATCTTGTCTGCTGTGTTTCTGGTGAAGAACAGGATGCAGATTGCAAGAGTCAACTAAAGAAATGGCAGGAAAAGCTCGCTTCCTCTCCGGCAGCACCCGGCAATTTCCTTGATATCGTGAACATGGTAAACTCCCTTGACGATAACGGAACAGAACTGTAAGCATCAGCTTATTTCCTCAGCTTATTCACTGCTTCTTCCGGCAGAGCAGCTATCTTCTTTCTGGAGTAATCATATCCTATCATGCCGGTTTTGGCAAGCGCAACGAGTATTCGCTTACCCTCAGTTTCCTTCTCCAGCTTATAATAAATTTCAAAAGAGGCCCTGCTGAATTCAGTTGCTGTAACTGACGCGATAACAATATCGCCATAAAACAATTCATCCCTGAATTCAATGCCTGCATCGCGCATAATGAGACCGATACCGGCAAAATCAAGTTCTGATAATCCATTCCTTTTAAGGAATTGCATTCTTGCTTCATGGACAATAGAAAGGAATGCGTCATTACCTAAATGCCCACCATAGTTGATATCAGTGATGCGCACCGGGATTGCAGTTTCAAAATGAAATGTTGCAGGTATTTCCAATGAAAGTTTCGGCATGATATGTTATTTATCCTGATTCCAGATCTTCCAGCTTTCCTCCGCCTGGATCAGCAGCATATCTTCTCCATTCTTAATGGCGGCACCTCTCTCCTCTCCTTTTTGAAGAAACAATGTCTTTGCCGGATTGTAAACCAGGTCAAAAAGGTAATGGGAGGCGGTTAATGCTTCATAAGGGATCGGCGGCGCTTCGTTCACGGAAGGATACATCCCTACCGGTGTGGTATTAATGATCAGGTGATGATCGGCCAGCAATGCAGGGGTCAATTGCTCATAGGTAAAAAAGCCGGGCTGCGCTTTGCGGGAAACATAGTGACATGCGATGTCCTTTTTATGCAACACATACTCCACTGCTTTGGATGCACCTCCTGTTCCAAGAATTAATGCTTTTTTATGATAAGGACGAAGCAGTGGCTCCAGCGATTGTTCAAACCCTGCCACATCCGTATTATGTCCTCTTAATTTTCCGTTACTGATGGTAATGCAGTTGCAGGCATTGATAGCCTCCACAATAGTATTCTTTGAATGGAGAAATGGTAATACCTGTTCCTTGTAAGGGATCGTTACATTCAATCCTTCCAGGTTGGGATGCTCTTTGAGTAATCCGGGAATTTCTCCGATTGATGCTATGGGAAAATTCTCATAACGGCAATCGGCTATACTCTCCTTCTCAAATTTCTCTGCAAAATACTTTTTGGAAAAAGAATGTGATAAAGGATATCCGATCAGACCGAAGAGCCGCATCAGGCTTCTTTTTTATCAAGGAATAAACTGAAAGTATCACCACGCAATCCAATTCGCATGGCCTCCAGCGGTATTACTTCTGTTGGTGCAATATTCCCCAGGTTCACATTGCAACCCAATAATTCAATAAAATATAATTGCTGAGCTTTCTGAGGTGCTTCCCAAATGATCTTTTCTCCCGGTATCTGTGTAAGGATCTCCTGCACCAGACCTTCTCTGACCTCACCCGAACCACGATAGATACCCACATTACCTGCTTCTCTCGCTTCGGCAATTACATACGTAGAGCCTGCATTCAGTTCCGCCTTCATCAATTCGATCCATTTATAGGGAGGAATGATATGCGCCGCATCCTTGCTGCCTACTTCACTGAGAACCGTACCGTGTTTGGTAAGCTTTTCAATATACCCGCATTTTTCAGCGTGAGGAATAGTAATGGAACCATCACTTACTTCAACATAGTCGATTCCATAATCCTTGCAGATCTGGATATAATCATCAAACTGGTTGCGTATGAGAAAGGCTTCAAATAATGTTCCGCCGAAATAGATGGGAAGATCATAGGTGCGATAAAGGTCCAGTTTTTCTCTCAGGTTAGGTGTTACATATGAGGTACCAAAACCCAGTTTGATAATGTCAACATGCGGGTAGGAAACACTCAGGAAATTCTTTGCTTCATTTACACTTAGGCCCTTATCCATCACCATCGTAATACCGGAGACGCGTGGACGTGCATTGCGTTACGGCATCTGCGAAAGGTTAAAATTCATGCTATTAGAATTTTTTAATACAGCTTTGACGGTCGCAAAAATAGGAAGATCAGATCGATTTATTTCTCTTAAACCTTGCCAGCACATCTACTATCTGCTGGTTCTGGAGGCTTTCAGGAACCAGGTCAATGAATTTCCGGAGCGTTTTGGGTGCAACATGCATGGCCTGCTCCAGCTGGATAATGGCTTCTTTATTCTTACGCATTACCAGCAGGATGGCTGCCCTATAGAATAGAAATACAGGTTTGCTATTAGTGACCTTATAGGCAATATCCGTCTGTACCAATGCTTCGTCCAGCATATCTGCTACAAAGAGGCAACGTATCAATGCTTCGCGACCAGAGACATTCTTTGGGCGGGATTGCACGGCCGCAGTGAAATAATGTATGGCTTCCCTGTATTGCTGCAGTTCCATTCTGCATTCACCCATTAGCATATTATATTCGGGTTGCTGCCGATGGATCTTCAATGCCAGCTCCACCTGTTTGATGCAGCTCTCATACTGCTTCTCGTTGAAATAGGTACAGGCGATCTTATAAAAAAGTTTGCTGTCTTCCTGGTTAAGGTGAGATGCCTTGCGATAATAGAATCTTGCCTGGGCATAATTTTTCAGGCGATCATAACAATGGCCGATTGCTTCATAGATCACCACTTCCGGTTTGGAGAGCTCAGTTACTTTCACCAAAGCCTCAATCGCTTCCTTGTATTTACGAATGCGGATGTAGGCATCACCCATATTGCGATAGGCATAATCAAATTTTTCCTCAATAGCGATGGCATACTGATAGGCATCGATAGCCTTCTCATATAATTTCAGGCCCTGGTAAGATGCTGCCAGGTTAAACCAGGCCAGTTCATTGTAAGGATAATCATCAATGATCTGCTGATGAAGGCGAATGCTTTCTTCATTTCTTCCCGTGAAATCGGTCCAGAAGCAGATCTTATACAACGCCTCTTCATTATTGGGATATTGCTCAAGGATCATCTTGAGGCAATCAAATACTTTGTCGAACTCTTCATAGTCATCATAAACATCAGCCAGTTCAAACAGTAATTCTTTCTTCTCCTCTCCTTCAAAAGTGACTAATGCTTCTTCCAGTATCGCAACTGCTTTCTCCTGTTCATCGAGTGCGAGGTAAGCATCTGTTTTCAGAATATAAAGATTGATGTCACCGCTATCCAATAGTGATGCCTGGTCCAATATATCCAGCGCTTCCCTGTATAGGCGCTTGCCGAGCATGATATCTGCTTTGCGAATGAGGAGCATGGCTGAATAAGGATACTGTTCAATGGCAATATCCACTGCTTCCAGGGCTTTATCGGTCTGCTCTTTTTCCTCGAAGAAGTTGATGATCTTGTCAAAGGCATCTTCATCCAAAAAGCTGTGACTTCTGCCGGCCTTAAGGCTCTCAAACTGTTTGAGCAGCTCGTCTAGATGTTCCCTGTCCTCGTGGTATGGTTGCTCCTTCATTGAATTCCTTTACTTCTATTAATATCAACAAGTTATAATAAATAAACAAGAAAAAGCCCCTGTTAGTTTTCCCCAAATGTGTAAAATTCCTAACTATTTTTCGGTCCTCATGTAACAATTTTACCACGCTGCCGTTAAAGAAGTTATAAAGTTCTACATAAACGGTTTGCACTTATATCTTATTATTTGTTAAATTTGCTCTCAGGTGAAAACTAACTCTCATATATTCATGCTATTGGGCAGGGCTTTTGTAGTTCTGCTGCTGTTAGCGGGGATCGCTATGGGATCTTATGCCACACTGGGAGATGGAACTGGCAGGAAATCTTCACCCAAACTCCTGACAGGAAAAACCATGACGAAGCCTGGTTCTTTCAGCCTTCGTTCCGGTTACAATTTCCGTGGCAACCAGGTGATCAATTTCAACAATGACAACAATAGTCATTATATCAACCTGAATACTGTTGTTACTTACCAACAGGGTCATACTACCTATACCATGCCAGTTAAGAAGAAAGTTCTGCTTAACAACAAAGTCACTTTCAATCCTAACGCAGCTACGCG
>JAJKIP010000165.1 GCA_021154405.1 Segetibacter sp.
CATAATCATTTCCTTTTGTTACATAATGGTGACGCCAGGCCTTTCTGTTCCTTCAGCCAGGGGAACCGGGTTAAGCCATACTTTATTTTTAATCACTTTTAAATTATAGGTGTTTACTTTTTCCTTGAATGGAGGAGGTGATTGGCCGTTTTGAGGCAGGTACTGGTATCCATGCCAGGGACAGGTAATGCATCCGTCCAGGATTTTGCCTTCGCCAAGTGGCCCTCCCTGGTGTTTACAAACATTGTGAATAGCATAAAGCTTATTCTCGTGTCTATACACGGCAATCCGTTCCTTGTCGATACAGAAAATTTTTGCACGACTATCTTCAATCTCATCTGAATTACATACATATACAAAACCATTCTGTTGGAGAGCAAATAACCGATCGTCTAACTTTTTTTCTTTAAAAGCAGCGGTGAGATGGAGCACTACGAGTGTACAGGATCCAATTGAAAGAATTAGTACAAACAATGGATTCTTTTCAAATTGTATTACTCCCAACATTACATGAAGGATCACCAGCAGATAACCGAGGTATACGAACATATGCAATGTCTTCCAAACCTTTGGCGAGAGATTGTGAAGCCAGAAATCATGACTGGTAATGGCCATCAGGAAAAAAATAAGGAGGGCGAAAAACCCCAGTGCCTGGAATGGAAAAGCAGCAAGGGAATTATAGTTTGTATTGGAACTAAAAAGGGAAACAACAGCATTTGTATTGCCCAGTGCATGAAACTGGAAAATGCCGAAGCATCCGTGAACAAGCGCAAGGGAAAACATGGTAACACCTAAATGCCGGCGATTGTATAATAATGGAAGGAATTTGGTATTAATTCGACATAGCGGACCAATTGCCAGGATAACATGTAATAATAATATAGCCAGAGTAGAAGTGCTGCGCAATAAAAGAGTTTCAAATGTTGCCTGCTCATTGAACAGTAGCGTTATCGAAATAAAAATACCAAGATAGCCCAGGCAGAAAACGGCTATGAGCCAGTCATAGTTTTTTTTCTGTCGGTTCCATCCTACGGCGGTATATGAGGCTCCCATAATTATTTCTGTTTTAGCTGGATGCTATCGATGATTTTGTTATGTATGAAATCATAGAGTACAAGATTCAAGGGTTTATTTATGGATGAATCCATAGGGACAGGAAACCAATAGTCACCCTGGGCTTCAATACGACCGATCAATTTTGCATTTACGGGATTGAATGATCCGTTCTTGTTATTTACCTGGTATACGACAGCTGATGGAACCTGTAATACTTTCTTATTGAACCATTCCAGTTGCCACTCAGACCTGGTTCTATTGGATCGGAGGTTGATGGAATAATCGGGTAATGAGCCAGATTGAACTATTTCCGGGAGTGGACTGATAACGGGGCTCTGTAATAACCTTATTGGCTGCTGATCCGGGATTGCCAGCCAGGCTAATAAAATGCCTGCAGGTAGCAATATTGCCCAAACCATCCATATCTGCCGGTGTCTGCTGCGTAATCCTTTAATCATGGCCAGTCTGTTTTGTAACAGTTATCCATTTTTTCAATAGCAGTGGCCAGAATACCATTGTTCCGGGAATAATGATGATCCGGAATCCTACGCTGCCGCCATTTGCTCCTTCATCCACTTTTTCTACTCCTTTACTGACAAACAGGATGGCGAAAAGCAGTCCGAATAAAAGATACAGAGCTGCAAAAGCGAGAATAAGTTTTATTATTATCATATACTATTGCGGATTTATCAGTAAAACACTATTGAAGCCATTGAATCCATCAGGCTCGCGCATCGGATTATTTACATCTTCCAGCCAGCAGGATTGATCTACATGGAACTTGTAATAATAACGACCCGGTTTTAATATAGGAATACTGATCTTCCAGGCGCCATGGCGGCCAGGCTCCAATGGCAATTCATCCTCTGCCCAGTTGTTAAAACTTCCTGCCAGGGAAATTTCTGTTGCCCAATCATTATGAACATAAAACTCAACTACTTTATTCCGAGTATTAACTAATGGTGATTGCTCCGGGGGAGATATATGCTGGTTCCTTAACGCTTTTAGTAAAGCTTTTTTGGGTTGAATCGCCCCGAATCCCTGTCTTTCGGCGGGGAAGCCTTCAACTCTTTTTGCAGTACTGAATAGTATTTCCCGCGCTGCTGAAGGAGTAAGTTCGGGATTGGCTTCCAGCAACTGGGCCAAAACAGCAGAGACAATGGGTGCTGCGAAAGAAGTGCCATCCACATGCATGTAATATTTGGAGATATACTTCCCTGTTTGCAGCCTGCTGACAATGTTGCTGCGATTAGCGGCTGTTTCCTCAGTTTCTGAACCTTTCAGCAGCTCATGCAGCATTCCTGATTCAGTATATTCTTCCGTGCCAGGAAGAATGGGAGCTGCAAGCCAGATAGCCGGTGCTATCAGTTCAGGCTTTTGGATATCATCAGGAGTTCTGCCAAAGCTTGAATGATAGAGTCTGTTTGATGAGGCAAGTTTATTCTCATCATCCATACCGCCTACTGTAATCACATTTGGGGAATTGGCAGGAGACCTGATCATTCCCTGTTCATCGTTACCAACCGCAGCAACTACCAGGATACCTTTCGCAATCAATTCTTCAGCGAGCTTATCAATCCTGCTTTCACGAAAACTTCCTGTTTCCTCGCTCCCGAGACTAATGTTCACTATCCGTATATGATATTGCTTATAATTATCCAGTACCCACTGAAGTGCTTTTACAATATTATCTGTGGTGATAGCTCCCTGCTGGTCCTGCACTTTCAATAGCACAAGCTCAGCATCGCAGGCAATTCCTTTATACAAACCATTACTTAAATATCCATCGCCTGCGCACACCACGGATGTCATTGTTCCATGCCACGCATCGTTACCTGAATTTCCAGACGAATTCAAAAAGTCGTATTGGTATGCTCTCGATATATCAACTGCTGCCTTGATGCGGTTATGGCTACTGACAAGATCGGGATGTGGGTAAAAGCCGCTATCAATAAAGCAGATGGTGATATTTTTTCCAGTAAATCGTTGATCCGCATTCAGGCGTAATCCTGTTGGAAGGATTATAAAGTCATCCGCACTTTTTACCGGGAAATGAGGACCGATTTCAGGCAAAATGCGTTGTAGAATAACAATCTCAGTATGATAGTAATCAACACAACGATGGCAGATCCCATCATTCTCCGCCCAGCCGGGATGGTTCAACCTGATACGTTCAAGTACCTGTCGCTCACCTCCCAGGTGATACGCATAGACTAACCTGTCTACCTTATCATTGCAAAGAGGACATATCAGTGTAGCTGGTCCCATACCCGTAAAGGGACAAAAATTCCAGGTTCTGCGTTGTCAGGCAGATGACAGACCGGGAGGAACAGTCTGGATTTCGACCTATCTTATATCATACAGGTCTCCCTGACCTGAAAGGATCTCGCGGTATTTATTGAAAAGCTTGGTCTTGGAAATGAATCCAATGAATTTTTTATCTGAATTAATGACAGGCAGGTACCAGCTTTGGGTAATGTCAAATTTTTCCATGACCTTATGCATATTGTCATCTTCCTGAAGAATGGCAGGCGGCTTTTTCATGATGGACCTTATAGCCAGTTTTTCAAATTGGTCCGGTTGAAAGAGTTTCTGTTTAATATCATTTAATTCAATGATCCCTACAAATCTTTCCTTACTATCAGCTACTGCAAAAATGTTCTTCTCACTTTTCTTAATTATTTCCACAAGATCTCCCAGTTTACTTTCTATGCTTATGGTGTCATAATTATCCTGCACTATTTCAACCAGGGAAATGGAGGTGAGAATATTCTTTTCTTTTTTATGAGTAAAAACCTGGCCTTCAAGAGCCAGCTTTTTAAGGTCCATGGAGTAGGGTTCGTACGACTTTACAATGAAAAAGGAAATGGATGAAACTATCATCAGGGGAATAAATAGCTCATAGCCGTTAGTTATCTCAGCGATTAAGAAAATGGCTGTTAGCGGGCAATACATGACGCCACTCAAAACTCCGGCCATTCCGGTAAGACTGAAATTACCTACGGGTATCTTGACCCAGGGCGTGCTATTAACCAATTTGGAGAATAAGAAACCAAGATAGGCGCCGGTAAATAAGGAGGGCGCAAAGTTTCCGCCGTTGCCGCCGCTTCCTATTGTAATGCCCGCCGCAATTGGTTTGAAAAAAACAATCAATGCTGTAAAAGCAATAATTCCCCAGTTATCACCAAGTTTTGAGAATAGACTTGTATTGTCTGTAAAATTGCTGAGTGAGCCATTTGCTACCAGTTTAACACTTTCATATCCTTCGCCAAAGAGGGGTGGTAATACAAAAAACAATAAAGTAAGCAATATGCCACCAAAACCGGCTTTTACCAATAAGGTTAATTTTCTGTCGTGCACCCAATGCTCTGTTCTTTTAAACAGCCGTGCGTAAAGTAATGACATGAAGCCTGCCAACACTCCTAGCAATATATAAAAGGGTACATTATTATAATTAAAATTTTCTTTCAAAACGAAATTGAACATGGAAGATTCCTGAAGGATGATCTTTGAACAAAGTACACCCGTAACTGATGAAAGAATAAGAGGAATAAAATAACTGACAACGGTCTCCACTAAAAGTACTTCAACAGCGAATACAACACCGGCAATGGGAGCATTGAACACAGCAGCAATTCCTGCCGCTGCACCACAGGCAATCAGTAATGTTCTTTCCTGGTAATTAAGATCACTGATACGCGATAGATTGGATCCCACTGCTGAACCCGTAGCAACAATGGGCGCTTCAAGACCTACCGAGCCACCCAGTCCTACCGTAATTGAACTGGTGAACACATGCGCATACGTGTGTTTAAATGGTATAAAGGATGATTTCCTGGCAATTGCTTTCAATACCATGGCAATTCCCTTGTCAAGCTGGCCTCCAAAAAAGTGCCGTACAATAAGAACAGTGATAATCAGGCCAATTACCGGGAACATTAAATATCCATAACGTTGAAGTGAAGCTCTCTCCAGCCAAACCTGGATGTGATGCACGATCGTTTTAAGCAAAACAGCAACCAGCCCTGAACACAATCCAACCACAATAGCCACTACCATTATAAGTTGGACCCTGCTTAATTTTGTTCTCAGGAAACTCAGAATTGCGCGATATAACGTCTTCATCCTTTTCATAGTTTCCAAATTCGAAGGTGCAAATATACTCACGCAGGACGGGTTCACCCATTCATTCTTTCCTTTAAGTTGGATGGTTTACAGATTAACAAATTTTAGAGTATTAATTTTGAAATACATTATGAAAATTAAGATTCTTGCACTTTCAGGAAGTCTGAGGGAAGGCTCCTCAAATAATACAATCCTTAAACTGATATCGGGGTTGGTACCGGACCATGTTGAGTTTACTCTATACAAAGGGTTGGCTTCCATACCGGCATTTGATGATATAGATAATGATCCTGTAACTCAATTCCGCCAGCTGGTCCGTGAAGCCGATGGGGTGTTGATCTGTACTCCGGAATATGCATTTGGTGTTCCGGGTGCGTTAAAAAATGCGCTGGACTGGACGGTTTCCACCGGCGACTTTGATCAAAAACCTGTTGCACTTATCACAGCTTCCAGTGTGGGAGATAAGGGCCATGCATCTTTATTGAACACACTGACGGCCCTGGGAACAAATACAGTTGAGGAAGTAACGCTATTGATCTCCTTTATCAGGGCAAAGTTAAAAAATGGACAGTTTGTTGATAATCAAACCGAACAGGCCGTTCTGAGAGTAGTATATGCTTTGATTTCGATTATTGAAAACAAGCAGGCAAAATAAAGGTCTGTAAATCAATCGTTAAACCATTTTAAAACCCTATCCTGTATTCGATAGAAGCTACGACTGATCTTGTTAATCCATCAGGCCTGTTATCACGAACAATAAACGGTGTACCGACAGATAATTCAAGTCCGCTGTTGCTGTTTAAGGCATAATTCAGGAACAGATTCCCGTTGAGCGTTAGCCCACTTGAATTGGGTATTGACATCGTGGTCTTATTGGCATCGATGTATGTATCATTGGCTTCATGATAAATTCCCAATAGACTTGGTCGTAATGACCATCGTTGATCCATTTTATAATTATAAGAAAAACGAAGCAATACATCACCCTTGCGGGAAAATTCATTTGTGGGAAGGTATTTTTGAGCCAAAGAATTGGAAGGATAATTTTCTGGAAGGAAATGATTGCCATTCATGGGCCGCAATGGTTGTTGAACAGCGAGTGTAACTCCAAAAGACTGACGAATACAATTTATTCCAAGCACGACATCAGTAGTGCCAAGACTGGTTTGATAGGGCATAGGCAGATGAATTCCATTTTTGATGATATCAGAGCGATCAAAAGGAATCTTTAAGCCTGCAATAAAGGATTTCTGCCATTTTCCCTTTGTATCAAATGCATGGTTAACGGATACAAACAGATCACTGAGACCACTGGTATTGGCAAGTTCGCCACTGATCCAGGAAAAACTCGCTTTAGCAGTAAGCGAGGTACGCGAATTAAGGCTGCGGGTATATTCAATGTAGGGAGTATAGTTCGAAGTATTCTCTTCGCCTTTTCCAAAGGCAAAGCCGATAACTAAATCATTGTTATTCTTTTCCTGCGTAGTAGTATTATTTTTTATGGAATGAATGGTGCAAACCCCAGCGTCACTGCAACCCTGTGCCCCAGGCTTTCCATAAATGAATAGGGAAAGTACAGTTACAATAAATATTTTCTTCATAGTCTGTCTTTTTAATATGCACTTAAAATTCTTAATTCAGGTCATTTTTATAATTAATGAAATGATTCACGGATCAGCAGGGCATGGCCGTCAGGATCACGAACGATAAATGCTTTTGTAATTATCCCCGTTATATTTTGAAGATTCGACGGCCGGAGTGAGATCAGTTTATATCCTCCAGTTTTCAACCTGTTATATAATGGCTCAGCATTTTTCACAATCAACGTGGTTTGCCAGTGCCAGATATCATCGGCTTTTGAATCAGGAGGAAAAGGTTTGCCGGGTCCCGGGACCAGGTATTGCAGGAACTCAATGCCTGGACCATGGCTGCATCTTAAACCTGTAATATGAAGGCTCGCATTCTCCACGAAATTCAAATGAGCCTGTTCTGCTCCTTTATTCCAGCTATCACCATTGCGTTCCATACCCAGAAGATTTACATAAAACTGAAGGCTGCTGTCTGTATTACTGATGCCTATTGCCGTATGGTCGATACCAAGAAATAATTTGCCGTCAGATTTTTGCCATTTGGAAAGACCTTTTCCTTTTGGAAAATAAATGAGTTCAAGATTGTGCATGTCCGGATCATGGAAGTAAAATGCCTTTACGCCTGCAGCAGCAATATTGCTTTGAGGAATAGTTTGCGGACCTGTTGATACATGCATCACATTGTATTTATGTAACAGCTGATAGGCCTTTTCCATATCGCTTACTACGATGGCGATATGCTGAAAAATAAGGTCGTTGCTTTTTGCATCTTCCGGAATGCTGCGCCCGCCAGAAGTGAGATAATCTGTTAATTCCAGGTATTCATCGCCCAACTGCATACGCACCACCCGAATCCGTAAACCGAAAATGCCGAGTAATTCCTCTTGTTCCTGACCGGCCATCTCAACATCACTGATTTTTTTAAAACCAAGCACATCCGAATAGAATTTGACAGAGCGATCCATTTCTTTAACGGTTATGCCTATGGCATCCACAGATGTTACCTGCGCCAATAATAAATTGGTAAAGAGCGTAAGAACGATCGGTAACAGTATTATGCATTTCTTATTCATACTTGTTCATTTAAATACAGAGATTGGTCAATGGTTATTTGGAGGGTTCTTCTGGTCAGATGCGGACAGATTAATCCATTTATTATAATTAAGCCAGGTGAAAAATTCAGCAGCAGTAATCATACCTGCGATCGGAATAATAAGGTAGATCCAGAAGGCTGTCCAGGTATTGGCAGGAAGCGCTGAAGCAAAGGAACGGGCAGGATTCATTCCAAAACCACTGATGGGCCCAGCTATGATCACCCAGCAACAAACCAGGCAGGC
>JAJKIP010000166.1 GCA_021154405.1 Segetibacter sp.
ATTGCTGACGTAAAAAATGCGGCCAAAGAAAAGGGGATACCTGTTTATATCGTTACCAGCCGGATGCAGGAAGTGATCACTAACCTAAAAGGCACGGCGCTAAGCGATATCCAGCTATTCAAAAGTGATAATACGGCCATCCGGACTGCTGCGAGGACAAGTCCCTGTATTTATCTTCTTAACAAGGGGACCATATTGGGTAAATGGAGTTACCGAAGAGCTGGTGGCGCGGTTAAAAGAATAAAAACTGTGGTAGTAGAAAATTCAGGGCTTAAGGCGCCAGCAATAATTGATTCGTCTAAAATTGTACCGCCTGTTGATACCTCAGTCAATAATAAAATAAAATAGTGCCTGCATACATCCTGAAAAAACTTTTTTATGCTGTCCTGGTTTTAATTGGGGTAGTAGTGCTGGTATTCTTATTATTCCAGGGGTTTGGAGATCCATCCAGACTGGTGATGGGACAAACAGGGGATTCAACCACACAGGCAAATATTCGTAAAGAGCTTTACCTGGATCAGCCAAAATGGAAACAGTTTGTATATTATCTTAATGATGTATCTCCGATCAGCATACATAGCAAAGAAGAGATTGAGACCAAACAGTTGAAAGGGTTTTTTATCGGCGGTGAAAAAAAGCTTGCATTTAAACTTCCCTATCTCCGCAAATCTTATCAGAGCAAACGCAAGGTGGGTGAGATCCTGATGCAGGCATTACCAGGTACACTGTTTCTTGCGCTTGCTGCCATCCTCATAGCTATTGTTATCGGAATACCGTTAGGTGTTATTGCAGCAGTAAAGCAAAATACCTGGATGGATACATCCGCAGTATTCAGCAGTATTGTAGGAATATCGGCCCCTTCTTTTTTTATGGGGATTATTATAGCTTATCTGTTTGGATTTGTATGGACCAGCTGGACAGGGCTTCATATATCAGGAAGCTGGTTTGATATTGATGATCGTACAGGTGAACGTATACTGACCTTAAAGAATCTTATACTTCCTGCTATTACGTTAGGAATTCGGCCAATGGCCATCATCACTCAACTGACACGCAGCGCCATGCTGGATGTTCTTGACCAGGATTATATCCGGACCGCCTATGCAAAAGGATTATCAAAACGAAAAGTGATCTGGAAGCATGGGCTTCGTAATGCATTGAACCCGGTAATCACAGCCATCACCGGCTGGTTTGCAGAATTGCTGGCAGGCGCATTCTTTGTGGAATATATTTTCGGATGGCAGGGAATTGGGAAGGTGACAGTAGATGCATTGGAAAAACTGGATTACCCGGTTGTAATGGGATCTGTACTGGTTTCGGCCGTATTCTTTGTCATGATCAATATACTGGCAGATATCCTTTATGGTGTAATAGATCCCAGAGTGAAATTAGGCTAGCTCATTATAGTGGTTCGTGGGGCACGAACCACGGCGTGGAAGTAGGCGGCCATGGTTTACGCGCGTTCACTCACCCGCCTCACGAACCATCACATAAATCTAAACTACAAATAATCTTTTACTGAATTACCACCTCATTGATCACTCTCTTGCCCAGTGCTTCATTTACTCTTTGCTTAATTTTTTCTTTTTGGTAAACAAGCTCCTGTTTTAGGGGTGCAACATGAGTGGTGATGATGAGTTTATCGCCGAAGATTTGGAGCTTATCGGTATACCTGGCAATTGTTTTTCCCATGATCTGTTCCCAGGCTTCTTCGATCTGCATAACCTGGATTTCACCTTTGAGACGGCTTTGATTAAGGAATTGCTGAATCGCTTCACTGATAGAAAACTCGCCCATATCACAAATGTAAATTATTAATCCGCGAATAAATTGTCAATATTTATGTCAACCCAGGGATATAACACCATACTCCACGTTCAATTCTTCCAGGTGTTCCCGTAATCGTTCTTCATTGGTGTCAGTAATAAAAACCTGGCCATCATTCTCAATACAGACCTTGTGCAGAAGATTGCTGATCCTTCCTTCATCCAGTTTTTCAAATACATCATCAAGCAGCAGGAGTGGAGCAAATCCTTTTTCTTTTTTTAAGACCTCCATCTCTGCCAGCTTTAAAGCAAACAGCAGGCTTTTGCGTTGACCCTGGGATGCGATATTGCGAAACAGCTGGTTACCCATGGTTATTTCAATATCATCCTTGTGAATTCCCGAAGTTGTTCTTAAGGCATACAGATCTTTTGTTCTTGTCAATTTCAATAGTTCGTCAAAGCCTGCCTGATGTAACTCACTTTCATAAACCAGGTTCAGTTCTTCCGGAAGCTGGGCGATATCCTGGTAAAGATGTTTAACGGAAGGAAGAAAGGGGACAACAAACTCACGGCGTTTATTGAAGATATAATTACCAGGAACCAAAATCTGTTCATCAAGTACATCCAAAAGGGCGAAATTTTTTTCCTGCGTATCGGCAAATGATTTTAATAAAGCATTTCGCTGTTGTAAAAGCTTTGTATAAGTGATGAGGTGCTGGAGGTATACCGGATCTAACTGTGACAGCAGCGCATCCAGGAATTTTCTTCTTTCCTCCGAGCCTCCCATGATCAGGATGGCATCATCCGGAGCAATTACTACACAGGGGTATCGGCCTATATGTTGAGAAAACTTCTCATATATCTGTTCGTTCACGGAGAACTCCTTTTTGCCTGTCTCCCGGAGTATGCAAACTGCCTTTTCCTCTTTTTCCCCGAGCAGAAAATTACCTTCGATCCTGAATCCGGTTTTCCCCTGCTGGACAGTGCTGGCATCAGAACGGGTAAAATAGCTTTTGGTAAAGCACAGATAATGGATGGCATCCAGCAGGTTGGTCTTTCCGGCCCCGTTATTCCCACAAATGGCCATAATTCGCTCAGGCATTGGAAATGAGCGGTTGCCGTAATTTTTGAACTGAAGCAGGGATATGGCCTGAAGAGTAAGCATGAGGCCGCAATTTAGCAGCAGAGGGTGAAACAAACTTTACAACTTTCCCTTATTTTTGCACCCGCCCTGATAACCGCGCTGGAAATAAGCGGTTTAAGGCCCCTAAACCTCAAATTTTAGCTGGTGGCTACGAAATTTTCCAAAGAGACTTATCTGTACTGGTACGAGTTAATGCAGCTCATTCGTCAATTTGAGCTGATGGCCGAAGAAAAATATAAAATGGAAGGTAAGATCCGCGGCTTCTTTCATGCCTATGTAGGGCAGGAAGCAATTGCTGCAGGATGTATGACAGCTACCAAACCGGAGGACTCTTTTATTACTGCTTACCGCGATCACGGACTTGCAATTGCCAAAGGAGTATCAGTAGACAGCTGCATGGCTGAACTGTATGGTAAGGCAACAGGGTGTGCCAAAGGAAAGGGTGGAAGTATGCACTTCTTTGGAAAGGATGTTAACTTCTTTGGCGGACATGGTATTGTGGGTGCACAGATTGGTACGGGCGCCGGACTTGCATTTGCTGAAAAATATAAGGATACGGACAATGTGGTGCTTTGCTTCTTTGGAGATGGAGCTGCCCGCCAGGGTATACTGCATGAGACATTTAATTTGGCCATGCTCTGGAAATTACCCGTGATCTTCATTTGTGAGAATAACAATTACGCAATGGGTACTTCAGTAGAAAGGACCTCCAACGTGATAGATATCTATAAACTGGCTGATGGATATGAAATGCCTGCCGATACCATCAATGGAATGATCCCGGAAGAAGTGCATGAAGGAGTGGGTAGAGCCGTTAAAAGAGCAAGGGAAAAAGGTGGCCCAACTTTATTGGAAATTAAAACTTATCGTTATAAAGGACATTCCATCAGCGATCCTCAAAAATACCGCACCAAGGAAGAAGTGGATGAATACAAGGGCAAAGACCCGATCCAGATGATTCGCAAGACTATCCTGGACGGCAAAATGGCTACAGAAAAAGAATTGGGTGATATTGACAGTCGCATTGATGGTGTGGTGAATCAATCAGTGAAATTCGCAGAGGAAAGCCCATGGCCAGATGATAGCGAAGTATTAAAAGACGTTTATATTGACCAAAATTATCCGTTCATAGTAGATTAATTACGCAGGACGGTTAGTGATTAAGCTAAAATAAAATTCAAATCATTAAAATAATGGCAGACAAGAAACAAGTGCAGGATAGCGAACAGGGTGAAGTGATCCTTGCCCAGGCCAAAGATTTCTGGACCCGTAACAGTAAATGGATACTTGGGGTTGGTACAATTCTGGTACTCGCTGTTGGCGGCTGGTTTTTCTATAAGAATTATGTAGTAAAACCAAAAGAGGAGAAAGCAGCAGAGCTCATGTGGAAAGCTGAAGAATATTTCCGCATGGATTCAACAAGGCTGGCGCTAACCGGAGACGGTCAGAATCCGGGATTCCTGAGCATAATCAGCAAGTACGGTGGTACAGATGCCGGCAATCTCGCCAATTATTATGCAGGTGTTTGTTACCTCAAACAGAACGACAATCAGAATGCTGTAAAATACCTGAAGAAATTTGATAGTGACGCCAAACAGATCCAGCAAAGGGCTTATAAACTGTTGGGTGATGCTTATGGTGATCTTGGTAACAATAAAGAAGCGCTGGATTATTATAAAAAGGCAGCGCATCATTTTGAGGAGGACAAGCAGAGTTCAGCAGAAGCACTAGGTATGGCTGCCTATTTTGCCGAAAAGATGGTAAAAGACCAGAAAGAAGCGATCGCATTGTATACAGAGCTAAAGCAAAAATTCCCCAATACCAGGGAAGGAGGAGAAGCAGACAAATACCTGGCAAGACTGGGCGTTTATAATGTGAATTGATCATGGCGAATACATCTACCGGATCAGGAAAATTATTAAAGAATGATAAAGGCACCCGTCACCTGGCAGGTGCCTTTATCGTTATAGTGAAAACTGAGTGGAATGCTCCGATCGTTGATGAATTGGAGAAAGGATGTCTTGCAGAACTGGCCAAAAATAAAGTCAAAAAAACGCTCACTATTACGGTGCCAGGCGCTGTAGAAATTCCTTTTGGCGTAAAGACTTATTGGGATAATAGCGGCCGAAAAAAGCGGCCGGATGCCTTTATTGCTCTTGGATGTGTGATCAAAGGAGATACCCCACATTTTGATTATGTGTGTAAAGCAGTGACTGATGGGGTAACTCAATTGAATCTTGGCTTGCCAATTCCCACTATTTTTGGAGTATTAACAGTTAACAGCGAAGAGCAGGCCCGCGAAAGAATTGGTGGAAAGCATGGCCATAAAGGAGAGGAGGCTGCAATTACCGCTATTAAAATGATCCAGCTTGCACGATCTATAAAAAAATAAAGACAATAGCACCCTGCGAATGAACGTACAATTATTTATACCGTGTTTTGTTGACCAGCTTTATCCAGATACTGCCTTCAATATGATTAAGGTGCTGGAGAAAGCAGGATGCACTGTTAGCTACAATACTGCACAAACATGTTGCGGCCAGCCTGCTTTCAACGCAGGTTTCTGGGATGAAGCAAAATCTGTTTGCAGCAAATTCCTGAAGGATTTCAGTGGAACTGATTATATCGTATCACCCAGTGCAAGCTGTTCGGGTTTCGTTCGTAATTATTATGGAAAGCTGTTTGAAAACTCTTCCCGGCATCATGAAGTAACTGACGTAGGTAACAGGCTGTTTGAATTTTCCGAATTCATGGTAAAGGTGCTGAAGATCGAGAATGTAGGAGCCGAACTCAAGGCAAAAGCAACGTATCACGATAGCTGTGCAGGACTTCGTGAATGCAAAATAAAAGCTGAGCCCAGGAAATTATTGTCCAATGTAAAAGGCCTTGAGCTTACTGAAATGAATGATGTGGAGACCTGCTGTGGTTTTGGAGGAACATTTGCCGTGAAATTTGAATCTATTTCCATTGGTATGGGAGAACAAAAAGTGGAAAATGCTTTGGCAACAAATGCTGAATACATCATATCTACAGACCTGTCATGCCTGATGCATATACAGGGATATATCAATCATAAAGGATATTCCATAAAAACCATGCACCTGGCAGATGTACTGGCCAGTGGCTGGTAATATTATTACCCACCCCGCTATCAAAAAATATCCCCACCAGCAAAGGGCGGGGATCTTCAGGATGGGAGCCTACTCAGGGTTTTATTTAGGCGGACAATATCGTTGATCACCTATATCATTCCGTTGCTCTGATCCACATCTTTAATAGTGATCCAGCCATGCTGGTGTTTTCATCTTTCGACCAGTATTATCCATTTTCTTCATCACGTTTTCACAAGCAACAAATGATACAAATACGTGCATCGATCCAATTCTGGATTGAAAACAGAGTATATTTATTTCTTCAACTTCTTTTAATTTTGGAATCCGAAAACAAAAAAAGCTCGTATGGCACATTGGCTAGTCAAATCTGAACCTTCTGTTTATAGTTATGATCAACTGGAAAAAGAAAAGGAGACCAGGTGGGATGGAATTCGCAATTATGCTGCCCGTCTTCACCTGCGGGCAATGAAAAAGGGAGATACTGTACTGTTCTATCATAGCAATGAAGGGCTGAATATTGTAGGCATCGCCAAAGTGTCAAAAGAAGCCTACCAGGACCCTTCCACAAAAGATGACTGGAGCGCGGTAGACCTTCAGTCGTTTAAAAAATTGAAGAAACCAGTTGCACTGGATGATATCAAAAAAGATAAAACACTCGCTAATATGGCCCTTGTACGAATAGGCCGGTTGTCTGTACAACCTGTTACAGATAAAGAATTTGAAACGATTATGAAGATGGCAGGAGAGAAGTGATCGACTGCTGTCTTTTCATTTAAATTGACGTTTCACAGATTATTAAGGGTTACTTTTTTCAGGTAAAAGGAATCAATACTCAGATTCACTTTAACCAGTAAATATTGCCATGAATAAATAAAATAACTGGCTGAATATGTAAACCAGTTACTCCCGCATCTTTTTACCACTAAATCGAAAGCCATGAAATTAATTTGTTGCACCGCATTGATTGCGGTGATGAGCATCGTAATGTCTTGCAATACTTCTACTAGCGATTCAAAATTGAATAAACCGAGGTCCAGCATCGCCGAAGTTGAATTGAATCAGGTACCTGAAAGCGAACCTAAAAAGGAAGCTTTTGGAGCAATAGGTGACCAAAATGCCGACTCAGCGACCAATCAAACACCTCCCGGAACTGGTAATCCTAAACAAAAGCCAGCGGAACCACAACAGAATATTGACTGGGATAAAAAAATTGTCAAGAATGCATTCATCAATGCTGAGGTGAAAGATTATAAAAGTTTTTATGCATCTCTCCGGGAAAAGGTAAAATCTGTAGGCGGTTATATTGCCCAGGAAGAACAGAATCAATCAGATTATAAGATTGAAAATTCACTTGCGATCAAAGTTCCTGTAGACCAATTTGACAATGCACTGGTACAGCTAACTGCCAATACAGATAAGATCAATGAGAAAAAAGTTACATCGGCAGATGTAACAACGGAAGTTATCGATACCAGGTCAAGAATGGAGGCCAAGCGACAGGTTAGATCACGTTACCTGGACCTCTTGAGGCAGGCAAAGAACATGGAAGAAATACTTAATGTGCAAAACGAGATCAATGGAGTACAGGAGCAAATTGAATCGGCGGCAGGCAGAATTCAATATCTCGGTCATGCTTCCACGTTCAGCACAATCAACATGACATTCTTCCAGGTGCTAAATGTAAGTGCAAAAGACAAAGACAGTCCGAGTTTTGGAACAGAACTGGCAAGTTCATTTTCGGTTGGCTGGAAATGGATCAAAGATCTATTTGTTGGGTTTGTTTCTATTTGGCCTCTGTTTTTCCTGGTTGCGTTTGTGGTTATCATGTATAAAAGAACAAAACTGCGTAAGGGCAAACAGGAACTAAAGCAACAAACCAGCGAGGTGCTGAGTTAATACAGAAAATCTTTAAAATTCTTCCCGTTATATTTTTGAATCCCGCCTTGATTAAATTTGCTCTATGGCAAAAAAGAAACTGGTGGTCCTAACAGGGGCTGGGATTAGCGCAGAGAGCGGACTTAAGACTTTTCGGGACAGTGACGGTTTATGGGAGGGATATGATGTAAGGGAAGTGGCAACGCCCGGCGCCTGGTATAAGAACCCTCAATTGGTACTTGACTTCTATAATATGCGTCGAAAGAATGTGGCAGACGCCAAACCCAATTCAGCTCATTTTGGATTGGCTGAGCTGGAGAGGAACTTTGAAGTGACGATCATTACCCAGAATATTGATGATCTGCATGAGCGGGCTGGCTCAACGAATGTGCTTCACCTGCATGGAGAAATATTTAAAATGAGAAGTACTGCAGATGAGAACAGGCTTTACGAGATTCGAGGGGATATGAAATTAGGTGACAAGGGAGATGATGGGTATCAGTTAAGGCCGGCAATTGTATGGTTTGAAGAAGCAGTACCAAAGATCAGTGAAGCCATTCCCATTGTAAACGCTGCAGATATTTTTGTAGTGGCGGGAACTTCATTGGTAGTTTATCCGGCTGCCGGGCTTGTCAATTATGCAGGACAGCATATCCCAAAGTATATTATCGATAAAAAAATTCCTTATACTACAGGGGTCAATAACCTTACAGTGATTGAAAAACCTGCTACGGAGGGAGTGGCTGAATTGTTGAAATTACTTATATAAGCAAATTGTCACAGTGAAGGGAGAATCATTTGAGCAGTGCAGAGATTTCAGCCATTTAGCTTCTTTCTTCATTAAAACAGATTCCATATTCTTCCAGTTCTTTCAATACCGGTCCATAAATTTCACGTGAGGTAGGAATATGCAGCCCTGTTAAAACAATATCCCCATTGAGTATTAGTTTGGTGGCAATCCCCAGTGGGAGTCCAACAGTCTTTGCCATGGCAGTATGTAAATTATCCTCACCTTTCACCACCAGGGTGCTTCTAACGGAGGACTGATTGTTATTGGAGATATAACTCAATTCGTGTAGCATTACGATCATGTCCCTGTCGTCCGGACGCAGCGCGAGATTCTTTTCCAGTGAAAATTGAAGAATATCTGCAGCGCTGCACATACCTTTATTGACAGGAGTTTCATCATCATTTATTCCCAGATAGGAAAACTGTTCCAGCATAAGAGCCTTGTCTCCTTCAAAATTCAGATTCTCCGAGTTGCCTGATTTATACTTTTCAAAATGAGTTTTGAACAATTCACCGAGTGTTTTGCCATTCGAATCATATTGGACAGTTTCATCGGTAAGCTTCTGGGCGATCACATTCTTCCACCCAACCATGAAATCGGGATGACGCAGCGTGGTTCGAACAAAGGTGGGAGCATCTTCCAAACCATAGAGAGAAGTATAACTTAAAGAATCACGATTGGCATACCAGCTTAAATTCCCGATGCCTGGTACCATTACCCGGTTAGAAGGATCAAACAGGTTTTCATATCGGATCCTTTTCTCTTCACCATTTTCCCGATAGTGGGCACCCGCTTTACCTGCCAATACAATATTGCGAGGATTCCAGCTGATCTTGTAATGCCAGGGATTATCATCACTTTCTGGAGCAACCAGTCCGCCGCAATGGGATTGAAATGAGGTTATTTTTCCCCCGCGAGCGTTGATCTCATCCACCAGCTTCATGGCACTCATATGATCAATTCCGGGATCAAGACCCATTTCGCATAAAAAGAGAAGATTCTTTTCTTTTATTTCGGGAGCTATTTGGCGAAGGTCCTCATCAATATACGAGGCAGTAAGCAGGTGCTTGGAAAAAAGAAGGCAATCTTTGGCAACTTCCCGGTGAAGCACAGGAGGTAACATTGAAATAACAATATCACTTTGCTGAATAAATGGATGGCGACTGTTGTAGTCCATTACATCAAATGAAGCTGCCTGACCATAAACAGAATCCTTTAACTTGTCCTTAACTAATTGAAGATTTGCATCCACAACAGTCAGTTTCCATTGGCACTGCCTTGCGTTGGACAATAGATAATCTATAAGCACGGTCGCAGATTTACCTGCACCAAACAGAAGAACTTTCTTCATATAATAGAAAGAGCAAAATTCGGTAAAAGATTTGTCATTCCTGTTCAGGGAGTTTATATAAAAAATCAGGCATACAATGTGCAGTGTCTCCTAAAAATACCTTTTATGAAAAAAATAGTAATTCTGGCTTTCCTGTTTGTCACAACCACCACGTTTGCACAAAAAATAGTGTTTGGCGTTAAGGCTGGAGCAAATGTCAGCAATTTCACGGGTGGTAATTTTGATCAGGTAGACAAGAAAGCGCTGGTAGGATTCCACGGAGGAGCGTTTCTTAATTTTTCTTTTGTGGGATTTGCCATTCAACCAGAACTGATGATTTCAACACAGGGAGCAAAGATAGACAGTGTTTCGGGCAGTTATGACTGGAAAGTAACTTATGTTACACTGCCTGTAATGGCACAATATCGTGCTCCAGGCGGATTTTTTATAGAAGCAGGTCCGCAGGTTGGATTTAAGATCAGCGATAATATTGAAAACAAGAGCATAGAAAATTTTGCAAAGGACCTTGACCTTTCTGCAGCAGCAGGATTGGGATTTAAGGCCAAAAGCGGGTTTGGATTGGGAGCCCGGTATACAGTTGGATTATCCAAGGTGGGCGATTTTGAACCTTCAACAGGTATTGATCCCGATTTTAAGAATGGGGTGATCCAGGCCAGTTTATATATTCCGCTTACGAAGTAAATAATTCGCCGCTGTGGTTAGTGGGACACTAACCACAATGTTTCGTGAGGCGCGTGAATGAACGCGCGTAAACGATGGCAAAAAAGTAAAAGGTCATATTCGTTTAACGAATATGACCTTTTTACATTTATGGCTATGCTGAAATGCTCTGGAATCAGGGTTTAAAATCCATTGAGTGCAGTTTCCTGCCCAGCTGCCTGGATATCGATGATCTTGTATAATACTTTTATACCCCGGTTGGTATCACGGATCTTCATGGTCATGGCGCCATTAGGTGAAACGGAATGGAACTGGATCAATTCAGTCTTTAGTGGTTCTTCGCTCGGTTTCAGGTATTGCAATTCTACAGTAACCTTATCCAGTATGAATTTTGATTCGTTAGTAACAGTCAGTTCAAGGTTACGGATACCACCAAATGCAACTCTTTTGTAATCATTGCTGGTAACAGATACCATGCTCTCCAAACCACTTTTCCGGGGTTTCATGACTGCTTTGATAGAAGGCTTATCCTCATCAACTGTTACATCATTTTCATTCCGTGTGTTCCTGTTTCTTTCACCGGTTCTAGGATCTGTTTGCAGGGGTTTCTCTTCATACACCTGTTTTGCCGGGTTGCGAGATTCATTTTCTATGCGAATATTACTGGAAGGATCCTGTAAATGCTGTTCTCTTTCCTGGCGTAGCAATTGTTCCGTTGCTTTTTTCGGTAAGGAAGAAGATTGAATAGGTAATTCAGTATTGGGATCGTTTTGTAACGGCGTATTATTTTCAATCAGATTACCTGGATCAGATGGATGCTTTCCAGTAACTGCAGGCTGATTAATTTGATCAGTTGTGGGTAATGACTCAGTAGTGAGAGCTGTACCTGGTTCCTTGATTTTGGACATTTGAGAAAGCGTACTGCTGCCTTTTCCGGAATTACGATTGATAACGAGACCGGCAACTACGCCAATTGCAACCAGAGCCGCAATTACGGCTGCTTTCTTCAGGCCGGCAAGCATAATTGTTCTCCTTACCATTTTAGTCTTTCTTTCCTGAAGAGTCTTTACATACATCTCTTTAATTTCATCAAGAGGCTGGGAATACTTTATCTGTGCTTCCGGGTTTTCCTTTACGGTTATTGTGGCAGCTGGAGTGACTGGAGGAGTAGCTATGCGGTTTGGAGTTGGAGGCTGAACCGGAATAGCTTCCTGCCTTGCTTCTACAGGTTTCTGAACCACCACAGATTTATTACCGGGCATGGTTACGAATACCGATTTCTTAGGCAGGTATTTTTCGTATTGCTCCTCAAATGAGGGTTGCTGTACCAATGGTTTCTGTTCCACTAATTCGTCTGCCGAAGCTTTAGCAAAGGTGGAAGGCTTTTCCTCCTGTACAATTTTATCGGGCTGGATATGGATCTTTTCCTGTGTTGTGAGAACAGGCGTTGATGTTATCTGCGCAACTGGATCTTGGACCTGGGCTTTCTGCTGTGTGGCATATTGCTCCACTTCCTGGGCTCGGGCAGTTTGCTGGGCCTGCTGAGCTTTTTGCAACAATACAGGTACTTCCTGCGCCTGTTGTGAAGGTTTTTTGAAGAACCGGTCAAAAGGCTGCTCTTCAACCGCAGGGGCATAGGGTTTAAGCTCTTCCAGCTCGCTGGGATACCGCCAGCCTGCACTTTTACCCTCCACCCAGATCAGGTCGTATGCTTTTAAGCCAAAATTCACTATTTCCTGCAGGCTGTAGGGGCCGCTTTTCTTATTGCTGCGCAAGAGTAGGTAACTGGCCATCGACATTCTCTTTGGTAAAGAGTAAAATAACGAAAAATTTATGCCGTCAAGTGTAAAAGGGATGTTATAAATGAGGGTTTTATGACAACCTTATACTATCCACATCGGTGGGAAAATGAGGTGCAAAAAACAGCCATGTTTGTCAGGTTTAGACCACCAAAAAAAGTAGATTTGCAAGCCTCTAAAAAACGATATAAATCCTTTAATAGCAAGGAGGTTTGCCTAGATCGCCGGTATCATTCAAAGCGATAATGTTAATCAGAAAGCATAAAGGATAATTTTTTAAACTGAGAGAAAAATTAAATGGAAGAAAATTTTCAGCCTGACCAGACAAACGATACCAACCGAATCATTCCTGTAAACATCGAAGAGCAAATGAAGACCGCCTATATCGACTATTCAATGTCGGTCATAGTTGGTCGTGCCCTTCCTGATATCAGGGATGGATTGAAGCCTGTACACCGCCGCATCTTGTATGGCATGAATCAGTTGGGTATTCATTACAATCGCCCGCATAAGAAATCTGCGCGTATCGTGGGAGAAGTTTTGGGTAAGTATCACCCGCATGGTGATACCGCGGTTTATGATGCGATGGTACGGATGGCTCAGGAGTGGAGCATGCGATATACGATGATTGATGGACAGGGAAATTTTGGCAACCAGGATGGTGACGGGCCAGCGGCCATGCGATATACAGAGGCGAGACTGGAACGTTTGGCAGAGCACATGCTGGATGATCTGGATAAGGATACCGTGGATTTTCAGCCCAACTTTGATGATTCAGAAAGAGAACCGGTTGTATTACCTACCCGGGTTCCTCAATTATTGATAAATGGTTCGAGTGGTATTGCGGTGGGCATGGCCACGAATATCATGCCTCACAATCTTACTGAAGTGATAGATGGCTGTATTGCCTTTATCGATAACCGTGAGATCACAGTTGATGAACTGATGCAGCACGTAAAGGCTCCAGATTTCCCGACTGGCGGTATCATTTACGGAATGGAAGGAGTGAAGGCAGCCATGCATTTTGGCAGAGGAAGGGTAGTGTTGAGAGGAAAGCTTCATGTGGATGCAAAACCAAGTGGGAGGGAGCAGATCATTATCACTGAGGTTCCATACCAGGTTAACCGGGATGCACTCACGAACCGTATAGGAGAATTGGTAAATGAAAAAGTGATTGAAGGAATCGCGCATGTTAACAATGAATCCAATAACAAGGAAGGTACACGTGTAGTTATAGATCTGAAAAGGGATGGTGTTGCCAATGTGATCATCAACCAGCTGTACAAGCATACTGAACTGCAGACTTCTTATGGTATCAATAATGTGGCCATTGTAAAAGGAAGACCACGTACCTTGAACCTGAGAGAAATGATCACTGAGTTCGTGGAGTTCAGGCATGAAGTGGTTGTACGCAGGACCCAGTTTGAACTGAGGGAAGCAGAGAAGAGAGCGCATATTCTGCAGGGTTACCTCATTGCCCTTGATCACCTTGATGAAGTGATAAGCCTTATCCGTGGTAGTGCTACACCTGACATCGCGAAAGATAACCTGATCAATGCAGGCTGGGGCCTGGATGAAATACAGGCCAAGGCCATTTTGGAAATGCGTTTGCAGCGTCTTACCGGTCTGGAAAGAGATAAGATCAAAGAAGAATATGATGAATTGATGAAATTGATCGCTCATCTGACTGAACTGCTCGGCAATGAAGCCATGCGTTTTGATGTGATCAAGACTGAATTACTTGAGATAAAAGAGAAGTTTGGTGATGTTCGCAAAACGGAGATCACTTATCTGGAGAATGAAGTACGGATCAAGGACCTTGTGAAGGAAGAGGATGTGGTTATCACCATTTCTCATTTAGGATATATCAAGCGTACGCCTGCTGATGAATATCGTACGCAGGGACGAGGCGGCAGGGGAGTGATCGGTGGCCGCACAAGGGATGAGGATTATATTGAACATCTATTTGTTGCCTCTACCCACCACACCATGTTATTTTTTACTGAAAAAGGCAGGTGTTACTGGCTCAATGTATATGAGATTCCGGAAGGGGAGAAGACAAGCAAGGGCCGGGCTATTCAGAATCTGATGCAATTGCCATCAGATGATAAAGTTCGAGCTATCCTGGATGTAAAGGATCTCAAGGATGAAGAGTTTGTAAAATCCCACAACATTGTACTTTGCACCAAGAAAGGAATAATCAAGAAGACGGAGTTGGCAGATTTCAGTCGCCCCCGTCAAACAGGAGTAAATGCCATCAGCATTGTTGAAGGAGATGAATTGCTGGAAGCAAAAATGACGGATAACAAGTGCGAGATCATGATGGGAGTGAAGAGCGGCAGGGCAATCCGGTTCTCGGAAGAGAAAGTAAGGGCAACTGGTCGCGGTGCAATTGGCGTGGCTGGTATTGAAGTAGATGATGCAAATGATGAGGTAGTTGGTATGATTTGTGTAAATCCTGAGACTGATGTTATCAGGACAGTTTTAGTGGTTAGCGAAAAAGGGTTTGGTAAAAGAACTCCGATCAATGAATACCGGTATACTAACCGTGGCGGAAAAGGAGTAAAAACAATCAATGTTACAGAGAAGACAGGCAGCCTGGTAGGGTTGCTGGATGTAGCACCATCTGAAGATCTGATGATCACCTGTAAAAGCGGGGTTACTATCCGGATGAAGGTGTCAGATATTAGCGAGCAGGGAAGAGCTACCCAGGGAGTAAAATTGATCAGGCTGGATGAAGGGGATGAGATTGCGGCAATTACCAAGCTGGACGATCAGGGCCATGTAAATGCGGCGGTAAACGGAGAAATTCCTGCAGCGGGCAACGTTCCTGACGCAACCGAACCGACAGAAAATACATCTTCAGATACTGATCCACAGGAATAATTTAAATTGCATTACTAACTAATTATACTTCAAATAAAAACATGCTGATGAAAAAAACCATTTTCTTCGCTGCGATGCTTTCCATGGGGTTGTTTGCTGGTGCCCAGAACTATAAGGACATAGCCAACTACCTGCTCCTAAAGCAATATATACCTGCGAAAACCGAGCTGGATAAGAACATGACGAAGGAAAAATTTACGGCCAAAGCAGATGCCTGGATATTAAAAACTGCCATCTATGCTGCGCTTTCTACCGATAGTGGTTTTATGAAGACATATCCACAGGCTGCGCAGTTATTGCCAGAGGCAGAAGCTGCATGGGCAAAATATAAGTCGATGGACGGTCCCAATTATCCACTCTTAAAAGATCTGGTATATAAAGAAGCACCTGTTGATCTTTACACTGCTTTATTCAATAAAGCGTATAAAGAATACCAGGCTTCAACTTTTGAGCCTGCATTTACTACATTCAGGAAGGTGGCTGAACTTTCAGACATATTAACTGCAAATAAGTTGCTGAACAGTCCTGTTGATACAACTGTGCTGATCCTTACGGCATATACAGGTGAGACCAGCGGTCATAAAGATGAAGCTGCCATCTATTATCAAAAGCTGGCAGATGCCAGGGTTGCGGGAAATGGAAATGAATTCATTTATCGCTTCCTGGTGTTACATGCATTTGAGAAGAATGATATGGCCTCTTTCGATAAATACAAGGCTTTGGGCAAGGAGTTATATCCCTCCAGTGAATACTTTACATACGATAAGACTGATTTCGCAGTAGGATTATCGAACGGTTTCGAGACCAAATTGAAATCAATGGAAGAAGTGTTGGCAAAGGATCCGAATGATTACAAGGCGAATGTGACGCTGGCGCAATTGGTATATGATACATTGCATCCGAAAGAAGGAACTCCGTTTGCTGATGCAAATGGTGCAATGGAAGGCAAGCTGATCAGTTCATTAACCAAAGCGGCTGCAGCAAAACCTGATGATGAGCTGGTGTGGCTTGTAATGGGAGACCATTTTATTGATAAGGCAGATAAAATAAATGATGCCAGGGCGGCGCATGTACAGGATATGAAGACGAGGACCAAGCCTGGAACGCAACCTTCAAAAGCTGATATTGCAAAAAGAGACGAGTTAGATAAAGCTTATGCAGATGCGTTTGATAAGGCGAGGGAGCCGTATGAAAAGGCAGCGGCTATTATGGCGGCGAAGGCTGATAAGCTAACGGGTAGCCAGAAGCAGCAATACCGCAAAGTAGCAGGATACCTTGGTGACATATATACATACAAGAAAGCGCAGGCCAAGGCGCCAGCAGATCAGGCTAAGTTCACTGCTGATGCCAAGAAGTGGAATGATCTCTATGATACGCTGAGGTAAAGAGCGTAAATATCCAATGGCCGTCTATTTAAGAATTTGTGAGGGCCGCTCCACGGGGGAGCGGCTTTTTTTATTCCCATTTTGATTCAACTGTTCGCCATATCCGTTTGAAAATTTAGGGGGCGCTTTGTATCTTACAATCTATGGTGATTAGTCGGTTAGCTTTTCCTTTCTTGTTTCTCTTCTTATCCTGTAAAAATCATACTCCTGTCAACGCAGATAACGATACCACTAAAACCGTTACAAAAGATACTTTCAGTAATACACATGAAATAGACTATCCAGCTAAATACATTGAACATGCACGTCTGGAAAAGAAGGATTGGCTAATTACAATAACTTCCCGGTTTGCTGTAGTAGATGGAAAGATCGATGAAGAAGCGCACTATCAGGCCTCGTCAAACTATTTTGTCTACCTAAATAAAAAGATTGGGAAGGCCGACACGATCGAGGCCGGTCTTGTTAACCTTGGAGGTTGCCAGTCTTGCAAATTCTTTATACGTGATTTGACCGACAGCTTTAAATCTGGAGGCTTTGTTGTACAAATAGTAACACCGGCAGAGGACATTTACTACACTAATTCTTTTGTCGGTTATGATAAAGGCAAATTCCAAATTTTATTTTCAATAGAAGATGGCCAGGAAGAAGGGATTGACCTATACCGCGATGGTGTAAAATTGAGGGGTAAAATATCTGGCCGAGATGAGGTTGTTGATAATTTAGAACTTGACTATCCGGTAGAAATTGATACAAGAACGTTTAAGGTTACGTATCCTCAACTCGAAAAGCAATATATCGGGTGGGAAACAACTGCAACTGAATCGTTTTTGGCGCATCGTGTAATTGCGGGGATGCTTGATACTTCGCTAGTGAAGGTAAATGCTGGTACGGCGGTGATGGTTGATACTTTATATCGTGTGCCTGGAAAGGTGAGATTGCATGTATCAGATTCGATTATTGTAGAGGTTAAGGTTGAAACAGCCCAAAAGAAGCTGGGACACAATAATGCAGGATAATCTCGGCATCACTATTTCATTTAACATAATGTAAATTATGAGGTAAATAGCTGATTCTCAAAGGAAGGTCTTGAAGGCTTCCGAAGTCAGATTGAACAAGCTGTCAGGATTTGATCTAATCACCTAAATCATGGAAATTTCCGTTTAAAACGCATGAAGCTTCGGGATACGATACTGGCGGAACATTCAAAAGTTCAAACAACCAAAATCGTTAAGTGGATCGGTCATTCTCAGGAACGGTTTGACCAGCTTTTTCAGCTTTTCCTGAATGATGAATACCGCGTTACACAAAGGGCCGCCTGGCCGCTTAGTTATGCTGTGAAAAACCATCCGGAACTGATCCGCAAGCATTTGAGTAAACTGATTAAGAATCTTGAAAAGAAAGGCCTCCATGATTCGGTTAAACGAAATTCAGTCAGGATTCTCCGTGATCTTGTCATTCCTGAACGGTATCACGGGCAGGTTATGAATACCTGCTTTCGCTTTATAGAATCACCAGACGAAGCCGTAGCCATAAAGGCTTTTTCTCTTATAATTCTGGAGAAACTGCTGCCTTATTATCCGGATATAAAAAATGAACTCAAACTAATTATTGAAGAACGCTGGGAACATGAAACAGCAGCATTTCGTAGCAGAGCAAAAAAGATCCTTAAGAAACTTTAGGATTGGAATTGGGAAACTTCCCCAACCTGTTCACTGCCAAACTATAAGTGCTTTTTTAAACTTAATTGCTTACACCTTTTTCAAACTTTTCCAAAAGCATATCACTATAGGAAACATCTATGATGTCTTCAGTCCTGATGCCGAACTCCATCATATAAAAATCACATTGCTCCTGCAGTTTATCTTTTGAAAGATCTGCCAGTATATTCCCTGCTTCTATTTCCATAAATGATCCAAGTCCCGGTACTTCATCAATATGGAACTTTACATTATCGATATAATAAATCTCTCTCCTTTTCCTTACAATCACTTTTACTTCCATTGATTCCGTCAACACCTGTTTTAAGCCTTTTGCATCTTCCACCTTTACCAGTTGAAAATGAGATTGCTTGAGCCCTGGTCTATTTTCCCTTTCATAATAGATCAGGTTATTTTCAATATTCCCTTCTCTTAATTTCAATCTTCCATTCGGACTATTGAAATAAGTGTCTGTCTGTTCATCCACTCCTTTAAAGCTGCCAGGGTAATTTTTGAGATACTCACGAATATATTCCGGATTTTGGCAGTGCGCTTTTATTTCAACATTCAGGTAGGGCATAAAAAAAGTTTGCCGTATTTAATACGGCAAACCTAACAAGAATTTTCGGACGATAGATTAGTCAGCCAGCGCTGCTGTTGGACGTTTACGGGTGACAGGCGCATCTTCACTTCTCAGATTTTCACCAGTCACAAAGCGCATGGCGCTCCAGACGTGGTCAAGCTCAACCCGCTCAATGCTTTCGTAACCGGCACAGGTAAGCCTGTTCCAGCTGCATTCGCGGTTTAAGTCGGTAGAGATCTTCGAAGTCGTTTTGGGATAAGCGATCCAGAACTTGGAACCATCTTTCAGCGAAGGCATAACATCATTAAGGATTCCGTTCAGCTGGTTTTCGTTAACTGCAAATACCAGGGCGAAATCGATTTTTCTGCTTTTTAGAAGCGGTGTCATGTTTTTAGCGAAAGATAACTTGCTGAACTGCTTTTCGATTGAGGAGGGCAAACCCTGGATTAAAAGATTCTTCTCATCTGCCAATTGTAACTTTTCAAAAACTGTTTGTGACATATTTTGAAGGAATTTTAAGGGTTTCCGGCAACTACACCCGCTAAATCTGAGGGGGTGCCCATTGGCGGAGTTCTCATTTTCGGGAGTGCAAAAATACTAAAAATCATTGAAAAACAGGCAGAAAGGAAAGAAAAAATCCTGTCCCCCCTTAAAGAGAACAGGATTTCTTGAAGAAAATCAATTTATCGGCTTACCGGCTTATAATATTTCAAAGCCTCGGGCATGAATTTTTGAAGTTGTTCAATACGTCTTCCCTCGCTTGGGTGAGTACTCAGAAATTCCGGTGGTTTCTGTCCGTTGGAAGCTGCTTCCATTCTTTGCCATAAGTTAATAGCTTCCTGAGGGTTATATCCTGCCATAGCCGCAAAGATCAGCCCATAATGGTCAGCTTCCAGCTCATGCTTCCTTGAAAATGGCAGCAATACTCCCAACTGTGCTCCTGCGCCAAATGCTCCCATAAACAACTGCTGTGTGGCTGCAGGCTTATTAGCCAGCGCTACCTGCAATCCCGTTCCAACTGCCTCTGCTCCCAAATTCTGGCTCATTCTCTCGTTTCCATGATTGAAGACTGCATGGGAAACCTCGTGGCCCATTACAGCCGCCAATGCAGCCTCATTCTGTGTTATTGGCAAAAGGCCCGTATAAACTACGATCTTTCCCCCAGGCATACACCAGGCATTTACCTCCTTGCTATCCACCAATTTATATTCCCATTGATACCCTTCCAGATCCTTCGCCCGTCCATTCTGTGCAAAAAAATCCTGTACTGCTTTTGTAACACGCTGCCCTACCCTCACTACCATTTCTGCATCCCGGTTACCCGAAGCAGATACTACTTTATTGGTTGATAGAAATTCCTGGTATTGTGTTGTAGCCATAGATTGAAGCTGGGATTCGGGAAGGAGCTTTAACTGGCTGCGTCCGGTGATCGGATTTTTGGAACAGGCGTTAAGAACAACTGCCAATGCTATAAATGAAATTAGTCTACGCATCATGGTATGTTTTATATATCTAAAATTCAATGATTGTACCAAACAGAGGGGGCGCCCTTCATTTCGGGCGGAAAGATAAGATTTTAACGCGGCAGGAGATTTCAGGAAAGAGTGTTTACGAAGCATTTTCCCGGCGTCGCTGGCGGCGTCTGTCACGGTGCTTCAGGATTGGCACCTTGCTTTCGCTTCCTTTGAAGAGACGGCCGATGTTCTTCTGGTGTGTAAGTATCACCATCAGTGCTACTGCAATGGCAAATACCCGGTAAGTATCATTCTGAAAATTGAAGATAATAAGAATGAAAACCGGAAAGGCTATACTTGCAAAAATGGAACTCAATGATACAAATCGGGTAAGGTAAAGTACAAGCAGGAACACACCGGAACAACAGAGCGCTGTTATAGGTGATACACCCAATACCAATCCAAATAGCGTAGCTACGCCTTTACCTCCTCTGAAATCTGCCCATATAGGGAAAACGTGTCCAATAACAGCAGCAAGTCCCAGTACAATCTGGAGGTTCTGTAATCGTGTATCACTGTCTGCATATTGGGGAAGAAGAAGGGCAAGTTTTACTGCAACAATTCCTTTTACCATGTCAACCAGCATCACGGTAGTTCCCCATTTCGGACCCAAAACCCTATAGGTGTTGGTAGCACCGGCGTTACCGCTGCCATATTCACGAATATCAATATCAAAAAAATATTGACTCACCCAAACAGATGTGGGAACGCTGCCGATCAGATATGCTAAAATAACGAGCAGGAGCTCATTCATAGAATCTTGGGGTTGAGGTTGGACTGTAAAAATAGTAAAAATTCTATTTCTAAGTAACCTTAATTTAACATGTGTACGAACCTAATTTCGGTAGAGCTTCAGAGCCAGCCAGTTATCTTTTGTCAAGCGCTGGTTAAGGGTTAACCCCTCTTCCTGTGCCCTGGCCAGTATTTCTGGCTCATCGCTGGTTAGAAGCCCGCTCAGTACCAGAACGCCGACGGGGTCAAGTTGTTTTGCCAGAGAGGCAAAATTATCGAGGATCACATTTTTATTGATATTAGCCAGGATGATGTCAAATACCAGGTTCAGTCGGGCTGTATCTCCTTTTTTCAGGATTACGGAAGCACAATTGTTTTGCAGGATATTTTCCCGTGCATTGGCTATACTCCAGTCGTCATTATCGATTGCAATTACAGGTGAAGCGCCACACTTACTGGCCAGTATTGCAAGTACACCAGTACCAGTTCCAAAATCCAGCAATGATCTTCCTTCCATTTGCATTGATCCCATCATTTGGATGATCATGAATGTTGTAGCGTGATGCCCGGTCCCAAAACTCATTTTGGGAGTAATAATGATCTCATGCTTTACTCCTTTTATCGGTTCATGAAAATGCGCGCGAATAGAAACAAATTCATCCACAGTTACCGGTTGAAAATTAGATTCCCAAACCTGGTTCCAGTTGGTTTCTTCTATCAGTTCTTTTAAAAAGGAGACTCCTATTCTTTCTGCTATTTCATTAACCTCCGCTTCATTCCAGCTGTCGGCAGGAATATAAGCTTTCAATTCATTGATGCCTTCTTCAAATCCTTCAATGCCGGCTTCACTCAATTCGGCAATGAGAATTTCCGATTGCTCTGCATTGATCCCAGTAAAGTGTAATCGTAAATAGCTACTCATATCTGGAACATAAAAAAATAACCTCATGGTTGAGGTTATTTTCATTATTAGATTTTCGTCCGCAATGCGGACTGATTTGGGTCGAAAAGAATTCCGATTGATCCTTAATTCTGCCTTGGCTGCTGCTCCGGTTTAGGGATCAGCGCTTTCCTTGACAACTTAAACTTGCCGGATTTAGGATCTGTACCTATCAGTTTCACCTTTACTTTATCGCCTTCTTTCAATACACCTTCCAGTGTTTCAAGGCGTTTCCAGCTTACTTCACTGATATGTACCAGTCCCTGTTTACCAGGAAGGAATTCTACAAAGGCGCCAAATGGCATGATTGATTTAACAGTTGAATCATA
>JAJKIP010000167.1 GCA_021154405.1 Segetibacter sp.
GGCATGATCAGGGCCAAATTGTTCAGCCGCCCAGTTTTCAGTCCATTTCTTAATATCATCCGCTCCGATCTTTTCAGGATTCCAGGCGTAATCAAACCAGAAGGAGATTGGAAATTCCATTGGTTTGATATCACCCACATTCACGATCCAGATATCACGCACATTATACTCATAGGCCAGATGCATTTGTTCCCATATGCGCGGAAGCGGATTTGTATTGATCCATTTGTAATTGCGCGGTCCGCCTACATAATCAAAATGATAATAAATGCCATATCCGCCTTTGCGAGGTTTGTCTGTGAGGCGTGGCAGTTTGCGAATATTACCCCAGTTATCATCACATAACAATAAGGTCACATCATCAGGGACCCTCATGCCTTTATCATAATAATCCTGTACTTCTTTATAGAGGGCCCATAATTGTGGCGTGGACGATGCCGGCTTTTTTGTTACCTCTTCAATAATATCCCGCTGGTCTTTTACAATTCTTTCCAGTAAGGCGGTGGCAGTACCGCGGCTCATCGGCATATCACCATCGCCGCGCATACCAACGGTAACAATGCTTTCATGAGTTCCCATATTCTGGATGCCTTTCCTCCAGAAATCTTTCAGTACAACTTCATTGCTATCGTAATCCCATTTCCCTTTGCCATATCTTTTCCATTCCTGCTGAGCGCGAAGCATTGGTTCATGGTGCGAAGTGCCCATTACCACTCCGTATTTATCAGCAAGGATTGGATTTAAAGTATCATCATCATTAAAAGCGTTACCCCACATGGCAGGCCAGAGATAATTTCCTTTATTGCGAAGTATCAGTTCAAATATCTTTTCATAAACGAGGTGATTAACGCCACCGAATTTCTCTTTGGTCCATCCGGAAAATGCAGGGGCTTCATCATTAATAAAGAGACCGCGATATTTTACTTTTGGTGCGTCTGAGATTGTGATAGCAGGATTTATATAAACCGCATCATGTTTCTTTACAGGTACATCAGCCCACCAGTACCAGGGAGAAACGCCCATTTGCCTGGATAATTCAAATGCACCATAAGCCACTCCCCTTTTATTTCCACCGGTTATTACTACAGCATTCCCGATTCCAGCTACGGGAGCTGCAACTGATTTAATCAGGTAGGCATCCCATTTATCTTTTACCTTATCAACAGCAATTTTTTTACTGTTGATAAGCTGAGTTATTATGGGAGATTTATCTATTGATCCAAGTATTATTAAATTTTTGGCCGATTTGGGCAAAGTATTAAGGATCTCTGGCTTCTTACCGGTAACGGCTTCAATATCCTGTTGAAGAAAGGAGGCGACTTTTTGCACAAGGAAGTAGTCATCTGAACTTACATAGATGGAAGCTGTTTCAGCAGGATCAGCAATTACTACAGCTCCTGCAGCTTTCTTATTGGAAACAAAACTTTGCGCAAACATGCTGGTACTGACTGCTACACCTGATAACAGGAGCAAAAACTTTTTCATAATTAGCGAATTAAAACTACGAGTAACAAATACCAAATTATCTTACCCTATTCCATGCCATGGTTCGTGTCTTACGAACCATTAATAAATTCCTGTGCCTAAAACTTATCCCAATCCGAAACACTGACCTTAGTTTATTACTATCTCCTGGGTTAACACGTTTGAACTCGATGCCGATTTCACTCCCGGTTGTCCTCCTCCTACAGAAACCAAATATTTTCCGGGTTTGAATTCTCTTTCTCCTTTATCATTGATAATAGAAAAAGTCTCTGGTCGAATGTTGAGTTCCACTGATTTCGTTTCACCGGCTTTTACATTTAATCTTTTGAATGCACTTAATGAACGAATAGGGTAATGTCCGGTCTTATTTTCTTCCGATACATACACCTGGGCTACTTCATCACCATCCATAGCGCCCGTATTTTTTAGATTCACGGTTAACTTCACTTCCTGGCCCTTGTTAAATGAATTACCCAGTTTCAGGTCGTTGTATTGAAACCGCGTGTAACTAAGGCCATACCCGAAAGGATATAAGGGTTCCCCTGGAAAATAACGATAGGTCTGTGTGGTAATATTGTAATCGCTGAAAGAAGGCAGATCATTTTCCGATTTATAAAAAGTAACGGGTAATCTTCCACCCGGATTGTAATCTCCGAAGAGTACATCGGCAATAGCTTTACCAGCCGCCTGACCCGGATACCAGGCTTCAACAATGGCAGGGATATTTGTGTTTTCCCAGTTCACGGCAATCGCTGAACCATTTAATAATACCAGCACAACAGGTTTGCCGAGTGATTTTATTTTTTTGATCAGGTCTTCCTGAATGGGAGGAAGAGCCAGTCTTGTTCTATCGCCTCCGAGGAATCCATCGATCTTCACATCAAGTTCTTCTCCTTCCATACGCGGAGTGATTCCCATGCAGAGAACAACTACATCGGCCTGTCTGGCTGCATCCATTGCTTCCTGTTCCAGGTAAGGTTTGGGGGCTGCCCATACAAGTTGAACCTGTGCATCAGCAAAGGTTTCCGATGCTTCCACTTTGATCTTATATTCTTTTCCGGCTTCCAGCTGGATGGGAACTGATTTGCGGAGGCGTGGGTCACCATACTCATCCCGGAAATGATAGACAGTTTTGGCGATCATGCTATCATCTAAATATAATTTTGTATTGCAGGTACCAATGAATCCCAACTGATACGTACCGCTTTGGGTGGGTTTTAAAATACCGGTCCACCGAACACCGAAATTATCATCGTCCATATCATTTCTTGGCGCACCATCTTTCCAGTTTGCATCAAGGGTGGTATCTGTCTGACTATATAATACGGAACCGCTTAAGTCTTTGTTATTATAAAATTCAGCTCTGATACCAGGTTTCTTATCTGGCGTGAACAATACATTAGAAGGAATGGTGTAAAACATAGGCATGCCGGTAGCGAGTTCACAGCCCTGGGCAAATAGCACTTTGGAATTAGGAAGTTTTTCGCGGATACCACGCAAGGGTGTAATAGGGTTTGATGGAACGCCATTATAATTTCCGAGCAGCATCAGCCACTGATCAGCATTGGGTCCGATCACAGCCACCGTGCCCGGGTTCTTTTTTAATGGTAGTATATTGTTCTCATTCTTTAATAATACGATCGATTTGTGAGCCGCTTCCAGGGCCAGTTGTTTGTGTTCCTCATTATCTACCACACTGTAAGGGATATTGGCGTATTTGTCTGTTTCCGGTTTATCAAACATTCCCAGCCGGAAGCGTGCTGTGAATAATCGTTTAACAGCTACATCAATTTCTTTTTCAGTGATAAGGTTTTTCTCAATTGCTTTTTTGAGACTGAGGTATGTTTTACCACATTCAAGATCGGTTCCGGCTTTTACTGCCAGTGCGGCTGCTTCTTCCGGAGTAGGAACGATTTTGTGATTGGCATAGATATCAGTGATAGCTTCACAATCGGAAACGATGTAGCCATCGAATTTCCAATTAGTTCTTAATAAAGAATTAAATCCATGATTACCACAGCAGGCTTCGCCATTTAAGCGATTATATGCACACATGAGAGAGTACGCTTTACCCTCTTTGATACCCATTTCGAATTGCGGCAGATAGGTTTCATAAAAATCTTTCATGCCGATTTTGGCATCGAATACATGCCGCTCTGGTTCCGGTCCACTATGCACCGCGAAATGTTTAACAGTAGCAATTGTCTTGAAATAAATCGGGTCATCTCCCTGCAGGCCTTTAATGAACTGAACACCCATTCTTCCGGTGAGAAAAGGATCCTCACCATAAGTTTCCTGTCCGCGACCCCAGCGTGGGTCTCTGAAAATATTAATGTTGGGCGACCATAGTGTAAGTCCCTGGTACAGGAAACGCTTATTCTTTCTCACGAATTCATGGTGTTTGGCGCGTGTTTCATCACTGATAGCTGTGGCTACTCTGAACATCATGTCTTCATCCCAGCTGGCACCTAGTCCAATGGCCTGTGGATATACAGTTGCCAGTCCTGCACGTGCGCTTCCATGAAGACCTTCATTCCACCAGTTGTATTCAGGAACTCCGAGTCTTTCAATAGCGGGCGCCTGGTTAACCATCTGGCTGATCTTTTCATCGAGGGTCATTCTACCAACGAGATCGTTTACTCTGTCTTCAATGGAAAGTTTGGGATCAAGAAAGGGGTATTGATATGTCTGGTGTGAGCCGCAGGATAAAAAGGAAAAAAATAGGAAGAGGCAAACACCTGCAAACCACCACTCACCAGCACCTTTTGTTTTATAGAAATCTTTTACATGTAGGTGTGTTGAAAATAAGAGTCTTCGTCTGTTATTGCCTGAAAATTTCCGGTACAAAAACCTGAAACCTGAGATTAGAGAAAATGCTTTGACCGGTATTCTTTCCATGACAAACTGTTTAGCTTTAAAATTAGGGGATTTTAGATTGCTTGCAACCGATTGCAAGATATGATATGACGCTGTTTCTTTTTTCTTCTTTCTAAAAACATTTATGTATGAAGCGGATAAAATGAGCCCTATGCCTGGTAGACAAATTGAGAGGAAAAATTATTTCCCTCATGCATTATATGGGGTAAGTAGTAATGATGGAAAGAACAGCACGAAGTGATTTGATCTTTATATTAAACAATTATGATGGTTTCGAAATCCAACTCAGTTCCTTTAAGATCTTTCCGTTCTTTAATCGGGGTATTTTTATGATAATCCAGATGTGCTTTTACCAGTGCCTGGAAAACTGCTTTATGCGGAGGTAATTTCAATCTTATTCTGGCCCTGACTTTTCGTTCTTCAGACTCACAGATATACTTGGCATAAATTGTGGCTATCCTCATCCGCATATTCCAATCCTTTTGCTTCTCACTCAGCTTTCGTTTACTAAAATCAGGTACAGCCGAAATCACGGTTTTATCGTGATACTGTTTGTATACGATCTGTCCTCCAAGGCTGCCTGATACCTGGCGGAATAAGGGGTTTTTAGTTCTAGCCATAGTCTAAAGGTATTGATTTCTACCAGTAAAGTATTAGAGTTTCCCCGGGTTTTTTCCGGTTTTTCTCCGCTCAGTCTCCGACTTTACACGGAAGATGACCGGAGAATGATCGGAGACAACCCCTAGCTAACCCGGATAAACTCTAGTACTTAACCGGTACATTATGCCTTCATAATGCTTGAAAAAGCTGGAAAAGAAAGGTCTGGGCTGGAAATAGTGAGAAACCGGAGTTCCGAAAGGCCTTTGGCCTTTCGGAACTCCGGTTCAATCGTTTAGGTAAAATGCGGGATTATTGGGCTGAACAAGCCTTATTTTATGCTTTGAGATTTATATACAGAATCATCACCCTGGTATTCAAACCAGTCAAATTTTGCCGTAACATTTGAAGGCTTTCCATAAGAACTGTTATAAAGTGCGAAAAGACTTCCTACAAACCCTCCAGCCCTGCTGGTACTTAAGAATTTCCCATCCACATTTTCACTAAGGATATTCCATTTGTCTTTTTTCTCAGCGAAATAAAAATCATATTTATCACCTTTGGCTACAATCTTCAGATAGATTGTCTTTTTTGAATCCAGTTTTTGAGAAGTCATCAATATATCCGGATCTCCCGGTTTTGCGGCCGATTGATATAATTGAACAACAGGTTTATCATTTTCTATTGACTTGCATAAAAAGTAATAATGATTTTCATTCTGGAAGATCAGCAAACCAGCTTTTTCATTGCGGGTGAAGGGTGCAAAATCCATTTCAGTAGCGGCATAGCCATTTAGATTAGCTTGGCGGAAGCCAATGAAAGCGGGGCTTTCTTTTCCTGAAGCATTTTGCTTCAATAGTTTCATCGTGAGAAACCCTTTATTCTCCGTTAAGCTATAAAAATCGTTTTCCGGATTACGAAGGAAGAGATAGCGTTTATTCAGCTCAGGTGCTTTGAATTCATCTTTGAAATATAAATTCCCATTGAAATTATTGACAACTGCTTTTGTTGTTTGGGGCACGGGGACCGGGTAACTGTATTTCACTTCTTCATTTCCTTCCAATATTACCGGCCATTCATCTTTCCATTCAAGCGGCGTCATATAAGTATCTCTGCCGGTATTATAAAAATCACCTTCATAGGGTCTGCACCCCAGGAATACAGCATACCATTTGCCGTCTGGAGTTTCACCAAATTCTGCGTGTCCTGTTGTTGAAATTGGGTTGGCCCTTGATTTATCGAGGTGGCGTTGGGTTAGTATTGGATTCTTCTCGTATGAAATATAGGGGCCGTCCACAGATTTACTTCTGAATACAACCTCCGAATGATTATAACCTGTTCCTCCCTCTGCACAAATAAGATAATACCAGTCGCCCTTTTTAAAAATATGCGGAGCTTCAATCCATACCGGGTTTTTAGAAATATCAGTACCGCCATTAACTAATAGTTTAGGTTCACTGGTGACCTTCATGGCATTGATATCAAAATCCACCATTCTGATGGTACGGTGTCCATTGTACAGGGATTTATTATCTGGCGGAATGCTGTTAAATACGATATGAGCCTTGTCGTCTGCATCAAAGAAAAGCGAAGGATCAATACCATTAGCTTCCTTTAGCCAGATAGGGTTGCTCCATGGGCCTTTGGGATCTTTGGCGGTGATCAGAAAATTTCCGCCTTTATCAATCAGGGTGCAAATAATATAATAGGTTCCGTTATGGTAAGTAATGGATGGTGCGAATAGACCGCGGGATACTCCCGCATTGGTGAGGTCCAGTTGTTCTTTCCGGTCCATTGCATTTCCGATCTGTTTCCAGTTTACGAGGTCAGTGCTGTGGAATATAGGCAGGCCCGGAAAATAAGCAAAGGAGGAGTTGACGATGTAGTAGTCGTTTCCAACCCGGACAATACTGGGATCTGGGTAGAAGCCGGAGAGAATGGGGTTGTTGTAAGTAAGGGGTGTCTGTCCGTAGGTGATGACGGAAAGAAATAGTAAGCATGGAAGCAGAAACTTTTTCATATCACAATAATAAGAAAACATTGCCTGTTAAAAACCAGAAAGCATGGGGATCTTAATGTCCTTTGATATATTACCGCACCAATATATCTTTATTCAGCTATTCAACAACTTACCATGACCTTGAGATTCACTAAAGAAATTATTCCAAACCAATACAATTCTTCGGCATCTTTATATGGCAGGCCTCGTGTTTATAAAGTGTTTGACGAAAATGGTTCCCTAATTGGCGAGTCTCATCACGATACCCAACAATACTTCACCTATAATTCGGAAGAAATTCGAATTGACGGCGGAACGAGCTTTTTCACGAAAACCAGGCATACAATAAGAAATGCAACCATAGGACAACGTATCGGCGAAATAACAATCAACGGTTTCGGTATGTCCCGTTTCTGGCAGGATGTACCTTCAGATCCAAATTCCAAGGTAATTATTGGGCGGGATGAATTTTATTTTAGAAGAATAGCACCAGATGTAGAACCTTTTTTTCTCAAACGTAATACCTGGGGTTATTACAGGTTCAGACTTTACGCCCTTAAAAGTGAAGTATATGCAGAATATTCCCTTAAAATGGCGGTTCCAATTTTTAATAATAAAAATTATATAAAGTTTCGCCCTTTTGAAGGATCGGTTGAAACTAATTTTGTGGACCTCTTGCCCATGTTTACTGCCTTCAGCCTTATGGAAGGCGAGTTTAATGCAGAGAAATACGAATTTAGTGGATAACTGTAATTATGTTAGCGCAGTGTGTTAATCTACTCATTTCGATATAAAATTGACTGTATTAATAACCAAAATACGTATTTTGAAAAAGACTTTCCTGAAATATGGCGGGATTATAATCGGTGGTCTTTATGGGTTACTGATGAGAATAATTCTGGGAAAAGACTTTCAAATTGATTTCGCAGGTTTGTTTTCAATTACATTTATTTGGCTGCTTCCAATTATTATAGGTCTGACCCCTTTGATTTTTTCTCCAAAAGAGGACTTAATCAAATTTGGTGTAAGAATTTTCAGACCTGTTCTTTCAGTTTTATTTTTCTTTATCCTTTGTTTATGGACAGGCCACGAAGACATTGTTTGCATTGTAATTATTTCTATTCCTTTTTTAATAGTGGCTGGGCTTGCAGGTATAATCTTTGGGGGAATAATTTTGCGATACAGGGATCGAAAAGGCATATTATTCTCAATATTCCTTATCCCATTTATTTCAGGAATAATTGAACCAGCATTTCCTTCTTCCACGCAGCAGTTTGAAACAACATCAACAATTATTATCAATTCAGGTAAATCGGAAATATGGAATAATATTGTAAGGGTTGATACCATTCAGGAAAGAGAATACAAAAGAGGTCTATTTAATTTCGCTGGAATTCCGCGGCCCCTATATGCTGAACTTGGCAGAGACACAATTGGAGCTGTTAGAATTGGTCACTTTGAGGGCGGCTTACAATTTCAGGAAAATATAATAGAATGGGACAGAAATGATTCAGTGGCATTTGACATAAAAATCATTCCTTCCACCACAAAAAAAACTGTCTTTGAAAGACATGTTTTAAATAGTCAAAATTTTAAATTTTTAAACGCCAAATACAGACTTAAAGCAATTTCAGGCAACAGGACCGAGCTTTCGCTTACAACGAAATACGAGCTTACTACTAAAATAAATTATTATGGAGAATTTTGGGGTACGCTATTATTAAAAGATTTTCAAGACAGGCTAATCTCTGTAGTAAAAAACAGGTGTGAGAAGTGATCCCGATATTGCCTGGTAGTTCACTGACAGTTTACAAGAACAGCTTCAAAGTGTTAATTTCAACTAATGATTTATTCCAACGACGAATCCGACAGATCAATCCGCCAGCGGAATTTCTATTTAACAGTTTACCTGGCCCCAATTGCCTTGATTGCAGTCATATGTGGGCTGATTTACTGGGGCTCCATGAATGATTATTTAAAAAAAGCAGATACGTACTATGGATATTTTATGTCGTTAACGCCAGCTATTTTTCTTTACGGCTATAACAGACGAAACTGGTTAAAAATGCCAGATGGTTCATTTCATTATGTTAAAGGAATATCACCAACTGCCAGATTATCCCTTGGGGAGCCGGCTGAATATGAAGCAGAATATTTTTATTCCAAGACAGACAAGGCATCAACAGCTTTTATGGGACTTGTTTTAATTGGAATTAGTGTCTGGATGGGATTTAAAAGTTCGAAGTCAATACTTATGCCGGTTATTGCAAATATCGTCGGGATTTTCCTGGCGTATATTGGATTCAAAGGGCTTCTTGACAAAAATGCAAAACTTAAGATTGCAAAGAATGGCCTTTGGACTAGCAAATTAGGTTTTGTCAATTGGGATGA
>JAJKIP010000168.1 GCA_021154405.1 Segetibacter sp.
AATCAGAAAAGAAAGAAGTTCCAAAGGCTGCTAAAAAATCAGCACCCCCTAAGAAAAAGAAATAAACAGCAGGCTATTGATAATAGCTATTGGTTATTAAACAGGATCTGTGAACCATCCCGGTAATTCCCTGTTTTTCTAATAGCTATCCTCGATAGCTTTTTTATTTAAACAAAGTATTATGAACTATACAGCCGATATACATAAATTAGAAAGGCATTTCCTGCCGGAAAATTTTGTAGTGAAGGATTGGGAAACACTGGAACCCTATTTTAAAGAACTGGCAGAACGTCCGATTGACTCACCAAAGGCACTTACCCAGTGGCTTAAAGATATGAGTGAACTGGAAGCAGTTATTAGTGAGGATGCCTGCTGGCGCCAGATCAAAATGACCTGTGATACGGAAAATAAGGAGCTTGAAGAGTCGTTTACTTTCTTCATGATGAATATTCAGCCAAAGATCCAGCCTTATGCTGATCTGCTGAATCGCAAACTGATTGAATCTCCTTTTACAAAGGAACTGGATCAGAAAACTTTTTTTACCTATCTCCGTACTGTTAAAAAGAATATCGATCTCTTTCGGGAATCCAATATTCAGCTACAGGCTGAGTTAGGTGTGGAAGCGCAAAAATTTGGAGTTATCTCCGGGAAAATGACAGTAGAGGTCAAAGGACAGGAATATACCCTGCAACAGGCAGCCAAATTCCTGGAAGACCCAGATAGAAAATTGAGAGAAGAAGTTTACCGGAAGATAAACGAGCGGAGATTGCAGGATAAAGACACCTTGAATGATCTCTATGGCGGACTTCTCGGCAAACGTAACCAGGTTGCGTTGAATGCCGGATTTCCAAACTATCGTGATTTCCGTTTTGCTGAACTTGGTCGCTTTGATTATACAAAAGAAGACTGTTACAATTTTCACGAAGCAGTAAAACTGCACGTGATGCCATTGGTGGATCAGTTGTATGAGATCAAAAAGAAAAAACTGGGCCTGGATACATTGCGTCCCTGGGATATTGATGCCGAACCAGCCGGTGTGGAACCGCTGCATCCTTTCAAAACTGGCGAAGAGCTGGTAGATAAAACCATTAAATGCTTCAATGAGCTTCGTCCATTCTTTGCGGATTGCCTGCGCAAGATGAAAAGCATGGGTCACCTGGATCTCGACAGTCGTAAAGGGAAAGCTCCTGGCGGTTATAATTGTCCGCTGGCAGAAAGTGGCGCGCCTTTTATTTTTATGAATGCTGCAGGACAGCTGGATGATGTAACCACTATGGTGCATGAAGGTGGTCATGCCATTCATTCATTTCTTTCCCATGACCTTGAACTAAATGGCTTCAAGGAGTATCCTATGGAAATAGCTGAAGTGGCAAGCATGAGTATGGAGCTTTTCACTATGGATCACTGGCATGTATTCTTCGATAATAAAGAAGAACTGATCCGGGCTAAGGAACAACAACTTGAAAGGGTTATTACAATTTTTCCGTGGATTGCCACCATCGATAAATTCCAACACTGGGTGTATGAAAATCCTGCGCATACAAATGATGAAAGAAAGAAAGCATGGCTGCAGATCCTGAATGAATTTACCTCCCCTGTACTGGATATTTCCGGTCTGGAGAAATACAGGGAATATGGTTGGCAAAGGCAGCTCCATCTTTTTGAAGTTCCGTTCTATTACATTGAGTATGGAATTGCTCAATTGGGAGCCATTGGCCTATGGCAGCAATACAAGCAGAATCCGGATAAGGCACTTAATAATTACATAACAGCCCTGGACCTGGGCGGCACCCGAACTTTACCAGAATTGTTTAAGGCGGCAGGGCTGGAATTTGACTTTTCCCCAAGCCATATAAGCGGCCTTATGCGTTTTGTAAAGGCAGAGCTGGATGGACTCCAAAAATTAGCATAAAATACTCTAAAAGTGGTACTGGGTAAATTCGGAAATGTCGTACGGGAATATTACTTTTGGTTCATCAAGAAATTTAATCATATCAGCGATATTGTTGCCCGCTGAACAGTATCTGAAACATAGCTACTAATCAGAGCCTTAACCTAAGTCCCCATGTGTCTACATGGGGGCTTGTTTTTTAGCCCTTATTGAAACAAAATTGTCAAATGGAGCATTGCCTGCAGATCCCTTCCACTACTACATCGATCTGTTTTGCTGAATATCCTGTGGGCAGCTTTATGTCGGGAGTAACTACATTGTCCAGGCAATAGGTATTTTGGCATTGCCTGCAAACAAAGTGAACATGATGATCATGATGATGTCCTTCCTCACAATCATCTTTACAGAGCGCGTATAAAATGGAATTATCAGCAGTAGGTATTGTATGTATGATCCCCTTTTCAACGAAGACCTGCAGCGTGCGGTAAATTGTTACTCTATCAAATTTTTCACCTGCTCTTTTCTCTATATCACCATGTGCCAGCGCTCCGCTCTGATCAAGGAACAGATTCAATATTTTTTCGCGGCTCGCAGTAACGCTAAGCCTGTTCTTTTTCAATATATCCTTTGTGTCTCTTGCCATAATCATTCATTTAGCAGTTTTTTGATCTGCTTCATCATTTCACCCACTTCACTTGGCTTTAGTCCATCATAGATTTTCTTGACCTCACCCCTTTTATTTACCAGCGCCCATAATTGCGAATGCAGGAACTGGTCGTCGATTGAATTCACATTATTAGCAGGGTCATCAATTGTATAGCTGTTACGGGCAAGCGTATACAGGCTATCTTTCCTGCCCGTTAGAAAGACCCATTTTTTGGTATTCACTTTCATTGAATCGGAATACTTTTTCAATTGTGCCACAGAATCCCTTTCCGGATCGCAGGTATACGAAAGGATCCGGAATTCCTTTTCATCTTTGAACCTGTCATACACCGTTCGCATGTTATTATTCATCCTGGGGCAAATACCGGGACAGGTGGTAAAAAAGAATTCTGCCACATATACCTTGCCTTCCATATCCTTATCTGTTACCCTCTGACCATCCTGATTCAAAAATTCAAAGGGCTGAACAACCGAGACGGTATCATTTTTCCGGATGGATTTGGCAATTGCCAGGTAGAAAACGAGGGTCAGAACCGCAAAAAACCCGATATAAAAGATGGCCTTCCTTGACATATTCATTTTTTGACGCTACAAAGTTACCACCTAAAGGTTTTTGTTCCTCAATCTTTTGCAACAATGTTGCTTTTTTAGTATCTTTGTCTTCCTTTATGAGTATCAGGAAGGTAAATTGGGACGCATTGGGCATTACAGCCTCCGTAGCCTGCGCAATTCACTGTGCTGTGCTGCCCCTGTTTATTTCAACCCTTCCCTTATTTGGCGTAAATATCATCCACAACATGGCTTTTGAGGCGGGTATGGTCTTTCTGGCTTTTGGCATTGGCTCATGGTCTTTGTACCATGGCTACAAACGTCATCACCATAGCCTTCGCCCATTTGGCCTGTTTTGCCTGGGTCTGGCTCTATTGATCCTGAAGCTGTTCTTTGTGCATTATGAGACCTGGTTGCTCATTCCTGCAGTTGCATTGATTGTAACAGCCCATTTCCTGAACTTCCGGTTTTGTCGCGTTCATAACCACGCACATTCAGACGACTGCCATCACTAGACACAACGTACATTTAGTTATTATTACAATACCTTTCTGAAAATTATTTCCAATGATGAAAGGGCTTCTCTTCTGCCTGCTATTTTTAACAGGAATTCAATGCTATGCCCAAACGGCTGATGAAAAGGCTATCAGGAATATTTTAAACAGGCAAACTGCCGCGTGGAATAATGGAAACCTGGAGGAGTTTATGAGCGGCTATTGGAAAAATGACTCTTTAATGTTTATCGGGCAAAGCGGGATTACATATGGGTGGAACCAGACACTGGCAAATTATAAAAAGCACTACCCTGACTCAGCCATAATGGGAAAGCTGAAGTTTGACATCATCCTGGTCAAACCCCTTTCATCGCAATATTATTATGTGACGGGTAAATGGATGTTAAAAAGAAGTGCTGGAGATGTCTCCGGCTATTTCACACTATTATTCAGGAAAATTAATCGGATCTGGATGATCATTGAAGATCATAGCAGCTGATCTTCAGCATGTGGTGGTTGTACAGAATAGCGCTGTTGTACTCTGGAGAAAGCAAAATAAGAAGTCAGCAAACCTACCATGGAAAAGATAATATCGTACACATCAAAGGTCCTTCCGAAAATGGGAATCAATTGCAGGTATTCATTAATAATGAGCATCCCCAGTCCCATCAGGCAAACCAGCCGCAGATCATATGCCGATTGGATACGGAATACCCTTGCAATAAAAAAATTTCTTCCGCTAAAAAACCAATAGGCTCCAAAAGGGATAAGGAAGGCACCAAAAAGGTTGGGAGCAATATTTAAAAAGAATCTTACCGGGTCATCAAACAGACCAAGGGGACGAATTATGAATTTAATCGCCCAAATAATGAGAGTTCCTATTATCACCAGTCGTCTGCTGATCCTTTTTAATTCCATAAATAGTGCTTGCCCTTTACTAATGGTCAAGATAAGATTTTCCGATAAACTGGGTAAACCTTGCCGCGGGTATTTTTAACTGAAACGTTAAAAGAGGTCAGAAGTTACTTCCAGATCCGGTAATAGTACCGCAGGAGGAGGATAAATGCAGTGGCTGCAACCACATAAAATAATATCACTGCATAAAGAGGTCTTTCTCCTGGCCAGCCCAATTCAAAATAAATTCCTGCTGTTGCCGTACTCATTAGCCATAAAAGTCCATAAGAAATGGTGTAAAGGATTTTCAGGAAATACTTTTTTATTTCCGGATCCCACCCCTGCTCACCCATGAATTGAAATTTGAGGAAAGGTAAGCTATCTAATATTGTGCTTCAGCCGGGATGAGAAGGTTCCTGAATTCAACAGAATCACCGCTGAATACATTAAAATCTACTTTATAGGTGATCCCATTCACATTACCCTCGTCACTATGCTGCCAGAAAATCCAGTCGCGACTGATGCGTGGCTGTTGTGGCTGATAATAATGCGCTACCCATAAAGGGTATTCATCAAAGGCGTTGCCGAGGTTTTGGTTGTAGAAATCTACATTGGTATAAATGATGGGTTTCACATGATAATAATTCTCCACTGTCTCCAGCCATCGCTTCACTTCTCTCTGTAATGATGCCTTTGAAGCGCCGTAACGCTGTTCCACATCCAATACAGGCGGAAGATCACCAGGTTCCAGGCTCACCTTATCTATAAAATGCTCTGCCTGCATTTTTCCGTCCTTGGTTGCAATGAAATAATGATAGGCTCCTCGAATAATATCGTTACTCCTGGATTTTCTCCAGTTTCGTTTGAATTGCGGGTCTGTATTTCCCAGGCCTTCTGTTGCTTTGATAAAGGCAAATCCCAGTTTTATGTGACCTACCTGCATTTCCTTTACTTCTTCCCAGGCAATAATATTCTGGTATTTGGAAACGTCGATCCCATGTATTGTATATTCATTTGGAATGGAGATACCAAATTCAGCGTAATGAGTTGATTTGGCCCTTGCATAAGCTAGGAAACGATAACCCATCCACGCGGCAGCTACCACTACAACAGCGATAGCAATACTGAGAACCCATCTTATAAATTTCTTTTTCCTGCTTTTGGAGGGCATGTGGACTTGCTGGATAATATATCAGGCAAATTTATATACTACCCGTATGAAAACTGATTTTTCCAGAAAGGATTTGTCCCCGTTTACAGGATAATCTTTGCGCCGGCCGTAATATAAAAAAGGTTTTTCGCTGGTCCTGTCAGATTTTGTGGCATTACATAAGCAGGAATTAATAAAACCTGGAATTTATCCCTGGCAAGTATCAGGGGCATGGAAAATTCATACGAGAGAATGGAAAACTGTTTCACGGTTTCTGACACCTGCTGTTCAGTTCCCGGAAAGATGAGAAAACTATTTTTCCTGTAATAAGTATTGGTAAACTGTTGGGTTCCGGCATTCAGATATGCAGAAGGATTAGCCACTAATACCATTTTATCTGACAGTTGCATCCGAAATAAATGATCTACTCCGGCCATTGCTCCATAATCCGTACTATTGCTGAATTTCACATCACCGCCTCCTGTAATATTGATGATCTTGCTCTGCCAGGTTAATGTACCTGCCACCTGTGCTTTTAATGCTGATTGTACAAGTTCGCTGTTTTCGGTATAAAAAGGTTTTACAAAATAGAAATTACCTGCCCATTTCTTTTGATCATTGAAACGGTATCCTGCAGTGGTAACTGTTCCGGAATATTTAAAACTTTGCAGAGAATTATTTACAAATACCGGGGCTGCGTTAACGTAAAAATTGGGTGTGAACCATAATTCCGCAAGGGGAAAAACGCCACTGCTGCGTAAACTGTCTGTACGGCCATAATAATTGAGATGGCTGTTATAAAAAACCCCGATCTTAAATTGAATGTCAGTTTTTGATGAATCAGCCTGTGAAAAAATATTGGTACTAAAAAGCAGGGCAAGCCCAACCATACTCACGCAGGATAACTTTTTCATAATTAAAATTTGGGGGAGAAAAAGGGTTTTGGAAGATTAAGAATGCTGAGTGATCAGCATTCTTAATCATTCACTTTAATTCAGCTTATTTTACTGAACCTGCTGCCTTAGCTTCTGCAGATCCCTTCGCTTCAATGGAAGGCTGCGCGGCAGCTCCTGTTTCTTTGGCTGTATTTACTCCTGATTTAACTTCGGAAACAGCTGTTGATTTCATTTCCTTCGCAGTGTTTACAGTAGTCGCTGTTGTTTCATCAGCTTTATTAACCAGCTTGTCTCCCTTTATTTCTGCATTGGCAGAAAGGGAATTTTTGCTGGATATTGCAGATCCCTGGCCATTCACTTCTCCATTGGAAGAAGAGTTGATCCCTGCATTTGCATTAACACTGCTACCAACTTCTTTCGAAGCAGAAAGCGTTTGTTTTCCCGTAGTGTTCACTGTTGAAGTGGTGGTTGATTTTACATCGCCAACCTTTGCTACAGTACTGTTAACGGTTGCCTTTGTAGCCTGAGTGGTAGCGTTGGTAGTGCTGGTAATAGCACTTGTTGCTGATGTAGCATTGATTGCCGCCTGGGTTGTGGATTGTAATCCCAGATTAACCTGTGCAAACGAAAATAAACTGATTCCGCTTGCAATTGCCATTGACAATACTCTTTTCATTGACTTCATAAATCTTGATTTTAGGGTTTAAAATTTTTGGTTCTGCTGGGTTAATCGGTTGTCCAGTTAAAGACCCGTTAACAGAACCATGGTTTAATAACCCTTAAATTTTTTCTGTCACTTAATTGTCAATTGCGAATATACTTAACGAAGAAACCGCCATGCATTGTTTCAGATGCAGCAAGCTTTTGTTCAATTGCGGGAAGCTTTATAATATTTACCAGGCCAGTTATGCCTGAATAATCGCGTGCGGAACTGTATTTATATTCTCCAGGGATATCAACGATCTTATCCCGAACTGGAGTCTGATGTATATATTCAAAATGTTCAAGAAGGAGATTCTTTTTCCTTGAATCGATTAAAACAGGGTGATTGCAATTTTGCCATACCTGGTATTGCTGGATCCCTGTATTGTGGATTGATCTTTCAAACTGCTGAAGCATCCATTTTTTCCTGGATTCAGGTTCTGTTTCTATGGCTTCCAGGATCTTTTTAGTAGTGAAATCGATATATTCTTTTTCAAGTTCAGCAATAACAGCACCATTGTTGGTTTGTGCGAGCAAATGAAGATGATTGGACATAAGGCACCAGGCATACACCACCAATCCCTTGCTATCGATAAAGTGATTCAATGTATGAACAATTACCTGCTTGTAAACCGGCCGGATAAATACATCTACCAGGTCTACAGTCTGGAATGTAATAAAGTAACAAGTTTCCATACCTCTAATGTCTTTTTCACTAAACATATCATTGCATATTGGTTTGCCCATTACAAGCAAATGCTGTTCCGATTCTTTATAAATGTGTATAAGTAAGTTTTAAATACCACGATCGGGGTATTCCACGCCTGCTATTGATTGGAAAATGAAGCTGTTCCAGGAATAATAGGGTTTTTGCAATCCGAATCGACGAAACTTACGTATAGCTGTTTTTTATCGACAAACAAAGGCTTTAAGCCTGCCTGGAACATTGATCTCCATTAAGCCTGTTTCGGTCTTAAACCTGCCTTGATTCATCCAAATACCTGATTTTCTCTTTTTTCCACTATTAGTTTTATCTGCACAAACCAATAATTAAACTAAAACAGGTAAGACCATGAAAAAGACATTTAAAGTTCACGCCCTTATTATCGGGCTTATGATTGCCTCCCTTTCCGTTACTGCACAGGAAGAGGAACCCGCTCAGGTAGCTACTGTTATCCCTAAATATGTATCTGACAAAGGATACTGGGTAGTAGAAGGCAATATTCATAACAAACAGGAACAGACCATCCATTTTTACAATAATGATGATCTCAAGGTTTACCAGCAAACAATTACAGGCAGGCTTAAGCTCAATAGACGTAAGACCCTGATGCATATTAAACGGATGCTGGACACTGCTGTAGTAGCCTGGGAACAAAGAAAACCCCTGAACGAAAATCTGTTTGCTGCAACAAAGTAATACTGCAGCAATTCTTTTAAGCATATAAGTTTCCCCCTGCCTGGTTCTCCGGGCGGGGCTTTTTAGATCTCAGCTATGCGGTTCTTTACTGCATACATGGCGAGGCCTATTCTTGTTTTCAGCTCAAGTTTTTCACAGAGTGTATCCCGATAGCCTTCTACTGTCCGTACGCTTAAAAACATCTTTTCGGCTATTTCTTTATACGTCATCTCGGTACAGGCGTATTTTAAGAATTCGATTTCTCTTGCATTAAGGTTGGCAAAAGTGCTGGTGCTTTTTGATTCTGTTAACTGATGTACGGCGCCTAATACTTTTCTTGAAACAAGGTCATTATAAAAATAGCCTCTGCTTAATACATCATCAAAGGCAAGTTTCAACTCGGAAGGATCGGCATCTTTCAGTACATAGCCTCTAGCCCCACTTTTGATCATCCTGATGATGGCTGTTTCTGAATCCATCGTACTCAGGGCAAGTATCTTAATATCAGGATAATTATCCCTGATCCATTCGGCAGTTGCATAGCCGTCCATTTCTGGCATGACAATATCCAGTAATGCTATGGCTGGTAATTGATTTTTATCCAGCTGATCAATAAATTCCTTTCCATTGCCAACATCAAATAGCACCTTGTAATTTGGAAAGAAATTAATAAGCGAGGCCAGTCCTTTACGGAACATTGTATGGTCATCAACAATGGCTATATATTTCGTGTCAGTCATAAGGTGTAATTATGGTTATTGTGGTTCCTTCATCGGGAGTGCTGTCTACAATTGCTTCACCCCCGATCAATTTTGCACGATTGAATATGTTGTTTAAACCCAGGCCATTTCTATATTTAGGTAATGATTTGTCGAAACCCTGGCCATTATCTGCAATTGTAATTTTTAATTCATCCTTTCCATAGTTGAAGGCAATTTCTATTCTGCTTGCCTTAGAATGTTTGATAATGTTCTGAAGGCATTCCTGAATCATTCGGAAAATGATGAGTTTCTTTTGCTGGATAAGACTTTTTACTTCTCCTTCCAGTTTTGTATGGGTAGTCATTATCCCTGACCTGTTGATGCGATGCAGTTCCTGTATTAAAATCTCATGCAGATCTGTTTGACTGATCATGTCTGAATTTAAGCTCTTCGCAATATCCCTCAGATCTGTGATAGCCTTACTCACGCTCTCCTTTGCATCCGTTAGCATAGCCCTGTCAAGGGTATCTTTTTGATCGATGATATTTAACTGGACTTTGGCAAGGCTCAATATTTGGCCTACATTATCATGTATTTCATTACTGATGGAATTGAAAGTTTGCTCCTGGATCTCAATTTGTGATTGCAAAAGCTGTTCAGAGAATTCTTTATTCTTTTCAACCAGTTGCTGCTGATGCTGAAATCTCTTTTTTTGATAAAAAAGTAAAATAAAGACCATCAGGCCAATTACGACCATGAATACAATGATTCCAACTATTATGTTGATCACTACCTCCTGTCCGAAGGGGTTATTCTGCATACAAAAGCATAAATAAAAGTTGAATACAGGATAATATTTAATATCCGTAAAATAGTATATAAAGTAGTAAGACTAAACCCGGTAAAAATTTGCTTAACTGGTCTATTCCAATAATTCCACCAGTCTTGCACCAGGTCATTAATAATTCCAGTAATAGGCAATTCACAACACGAGTAAAAAATTAAGGCTACTGCGATCCAAAATTCAGAATGCTTCGCAAACGCAACCAGTCTTTCTGCTGTAAATAGTTCAAATAAATAGAGTACGGAAAAAATAATGATAAACAAGTCACCGACCATTATTGCATACGCATTCCATTGATTTGACCCATATACAAACAGAAAAATGGAAAGCCAGAATAAGGGATAAAGGATTATAAACACGTTTAAAGCCTTCCTTATGATTTTAGAAACCAGAACCTGTTTATAGTATATTGCCAGTATGGGGTATTGAATAACCATGAAAACACTATATACTAGAAAATTTGAAGTAAGATGAAGGGATTGTAAGTAAAATTTGGCGATTATCTCAGTAAGGGCGGTTATTCCAAGGAAAACAGAAATCAACTTTAAATGAGGTGGGTAATGCAGCCTGAAACTAATCAGGCTGCATAAAAAAGATACAATAACTATTGCTATATAAATATTAGTTAGTGGCTGGTCGATATTATGTTCTTTTTATGGAAGTAACGTTCCTATTTGATCGCATGTTTTTCCCGGTGGAGGTGGTGGGCACGGAACACCTGTATCTGTATATCCGAAATTACTCAAAAAATGTTCAATAGCGCCCCACTGATCCTTGCTGAATTTAGCTTTTCCAATATCTGATTTTTTTTGATCCTTAAAATAACTCTCAATTGCGGCTAAAACAGGATTATTACCGAGATAGGAGGCCTTCACTGCATCATCTTTGTAAAAACTAAAAATTAACATTAAATGATAATAGAAATCTATTGGTGAATATAGTGATTTCGGAGTATGAGCAAATGCTGCAAGATTAATTACAACTTTGTCAACTGAATCCTTATTGATTAAGCATTGCAGGCTTTTTTTCATCCCGATTGTATTAGTATTAGGATTTATTCCCCCTTTAAATATCGAAATGTCGTACCAAATATTAGTAGCTTCTTGGAAATTTGGTATGGAATCTCTTATTCTAAATTGGCTATTTTGCCCATTAGCAGTAAAATAGTTTAGATGTTTATTTTGAAATGTACTAATAATTTTTCGGGCGTCCCTAACCAATAAGTGTTTGGCACTTTTATCTACAATTGTATAGCACGAACTGATATCATCCATATTAATTGTAATATCTCCAATATCTGTTTCTTTAGTGGGCACAAAAACTAATAAAAGTTTATTGTTGTTAACTGAATCCGCCCCAAAATAAACTCTCACCCCGTTGTAATGTTTTGAGCTGTCTGTCAAATATTCTAAAAGTTCCAAAAACGCACCTGGATCGTAAATAAGTGAGTCAGAAACCCTTTCCTTGTTTTTATTATCTATATAAACGCCAATTAGTTTCCTTGCTTCCTCGGGATCTATCGATCCGCGGGGTGTTGGATCTGGAGCTGCAGGGTCAGCATTCTTACAATTTTGAGTGAAACCTTTAAGGGTAAAAAAAATAAAGAAGAAGATAAGTAGCTTTTTCATAACAATATATTTTGGTTTAAAATCCGGAGCCTGGTTCCTAAAAGACTCCTGCCGCAAGGTCTTTTGGAATTATTGATTTAAACCCCCGTTTTATACCTATCTATTTACCGTATTAAAACGGTATGATAAACAGTTTTTCAACGCTTACAAGCTCTCTTTCTTCCAAAATAATTTCTGGTAATTGGAATTCCTGTTTAACCTGCACACACGCTTAAAAGAAAACCCGTCCCAGGTAATTTCCTTTAGCAGGCACCCTTTCCGGGATTAGCCAGTGGCTTTCCGGCCTTAATGACTTTCGTCGACGAAAATCAGCCTTTAGGCGATTGTTGCCTCCACCTCTTACGAATGGTTTCAACAAATCGTAATTTAGTCACGTGATGGAAAGGCATCCTTTTATATTTTCTGACGAAAGAAGACACCGTATTAAACGGCATGTGGCTTTCTGGCTGGTTTGGTATTTTTCGCAGGCTTTCCTGTATTCATTTGTCGCACTCAACCTTGGCCCCAGATACTTTGTGAGGCTTGAGTCCTCCTTCATTGAATCCTTTATTTATCTGGTCCCTCACATGTTCCTTTCCTACTCCCTCATGTATTTTGTGATACCTCGGTACTTATTGAAGCAAAGATATTGGCACACTGCAGGCATGCTGGTCATTTTCTCCTTGCTTACAGCAGGGATTTCATCTGCCCTTTCTCTTACCGTTATTCCTGCAGTACGATTCGGGATCATGGGAGATTGCCCTGAACTTTATCCATTTGCCAATTCTACCACAACCGTTTTCCTTTCCCTCATGGCTGGCTTAAGAGGTGGGTTAACCGTTGCAGGCATTGCCGCCGCTATCAAACTAATGAAATACTGGTATGTGAAAGAACAGCGAAACCTTCAGCTACAAAAAGAAAACATTGCCGCACAACTTCAGTTATTGAAAGCACAGGTGCACCCACATTTCCTGTTCAATACCCTGAATAATATTTATTCCTATACACAAAAAGTTTCACCAACAGGCTCAACCCTGGTAATGGGTTTATCTGACCTTTTACGTTATATCCTTCATGAGGGAAGCAAAACGGCAGTTCCGCTGGACAAAGAACTTAAGATGATTTAGGATTATATGTTGCTGGAACAGATCCGGTATGGCGAGCGCCTTGATATTAATAAAGAACTTCCTGTTAAAACTAACGGGCTTATCATAGCGCCACTCCTTTTATTACCTTTTGTTGAAAACTGCTTCAAACATGGCACCAGCCAGATGTTGGAACAGGCATGGATAAGACTTGCCATAGATATTGACGGCAATAGGCTTAAGATGACACTTATCAATGCAAAAGTCCCGGTAAAGGATGACGGTAAGCCTGTTTCCGGTATAGGTATTTCCAATGTTCGTAAAAGACTGGAACTGCTTTATCCCGGAAAACATGAACTTGCCATTCGCGAGGAGGAAGATGTCTTTATTGTTAAACTAACCGTTGAACTGGAAAGAGATTCCACCATAAAAACCGTTAAAGCAATACCTGAATTGACCCATGCCTGAGATCAGAACCATAAAATGCATGATCGTTGATGATGAGCCCCCGGCAAGGGAAGTATTGAGTCATTATATTGCACAACTTCCTTCGCTTGAAATTGCAGCAGAATGTGAAAATGCCATTCAGGCTTTTGCCATTTTACAGAAACAGCCTGTAGATCTCATTTTCCTTGATATAAGGATGCCACAGTTAAACGGAAATGATTTCCTGAAATCATTGACCAACCCGCCTTTGATCATATTTACTACGGCCTATTCAGAATACGCGGTAGAAGCGTATGAACTGAATGTGGTTGATTACCTTGTCAAGCCTGTTCGATTTGATCGCTTCCTTAAGTCAATGCAAAAGGTTTTTGCTGCCTATAATATGAAACCGGTTGCAGAGCCCTCCGTACCAGCGGAAAAAAAGATCGAACCTTTTGTCTATTTCCGGGCAGACCGCAAGATGATAAAAGTAATGCTGGATGATATCCTGTATATTGAAAGCATGAAAGACTATATCAAGATCTTCACCAAACAATCCGTCATTATCACCAAGCAATCTATCAGCTCAGTGGAAGCAATGCTACCGGAAAAAGAGTTTGTAAGAGTACATCGATCTTATATAGTTTCTCTAAAAAAGATCAAATCCTTCACCAGTGAGTTGATGGAAATTGAAAAGACTGAGATCCCGATCGGAAAATTATACAGGAATGAAGTCATGAAAATGCTTGGCTGATCCTGACAAATGTCAGGATTTAACAACGCGCAATTTTCCCTGAGCGTAATTCAGCATGATTTTCTTCTCACCGTTATGCTCAAACTTTACAGTTGCAACTGGATTATGGGCAGCGCCTTCCATTTTGATCACTTCCCCAAAACCAAATTTGTGATGCTCCACTTTCTGCCCAGCCTGGATATCCTTAAGATCTGAAGCTTCACTCGCCTTGAAATCATCCGATGGCACATGTTCCACCACTTTCGGATAATTTGTTTTAGGCGCTAAATAGGGTGTAGAGGAAGCAGCGCTTTTTGGAGGAGCTCCATATCTGCGCTCAGCTTCTTTTACATCATTGTAATCGCTTCCGCCAAAACCTCCTTTCATTCTGTCAAAGGCTGAACCGCCAGACCAGTTATTCATACCCTGGTTGCGGGTACCTCCACCAGCGAAGCTCCTGTCAATTAGCTCAGCGGGTATTTCCTCAATGAAACGACTCGGTTCATTTTGAACGAGATTGCCAAAGCGATAACGCGTATTAGCATAGGTGATCCACAACTTTTTCTTTGCTCGTGTGATCACAACATAGAATAGTCGTCTTTCTTCTTCCAGTTCTTCCCTGCTATTAATGGACATGGCATTCGGAAAAAGCATTTCTTCCAGTCCCGCAGCAAACACCACCCCAAATTCCAGGCCCTTGGCCGCATGGATGGTCATCAGTTTCACCGTATCTGCATTTGGGTCCTTTTCATCAGAATCGGTTAATAGCGTAATCTGCTGAAGATAGGCGCCGAGACTTTTATCAATCAGTTCTCCTTCTTCATTATCGGGGCTCTCTACCCACTCTTTGATTGAGTTCAATAGTTCCTGGATGTTCTCATACCGAGCCAAACCTTCCGTACTCTTATCATTAAAAAGTTCGCGAACTATATTGGTTTGCTTGCCAACATGCGTTGCCACCTCATAAGCATTCTGCCTTGTTAGCATGCTGGAAAAGCTTTTCATCATGGTCACAAAATCCTGCAGCGCCGTTAATGTACCTGCACGGAATCCATAGCGATCTGAATTTTCCAGTACTTCCCAGGTAGAAATATTATTTTCATTAGCCGCCAGTACCAGTTTATCGATAGTTGTTTTGCCAATACCGCGAGCAGGATAGTTGATAATCCGTTTCAAGGCCTCTTCATCTTTTGGATTTACCAGCAGGCGCAGGTAGGCAACCAGGTCCTTTATTTCCTTTCGTTGATAAAAGCTGAGGCCACCATACATGGTATAGGGAATACCCATGCGGCGCAGTGCTTCTTCAAAAGACCGGCTTTGGGCATTAGTGCGGTATAATATGGCAAAATCCCGGTTGGGAAAATGATTGCGCAGCTTTTGTTCCTGGATCGTATCCGCTACAAATTTTCCTTCTTCATTATCAGATACTGTACGTACCAGTCTGATCTTCTCGCCTTCTCCGTTCTCTGTAAACAATACTTTTTCAATCTGGCCTTTGTTGTGACTGATCACTTCATTAGCCACTTTCAGGATATTCTTGGTGCTTCGGTAATTCTGTTCCAGTTTGATAACAGCTACATTGTCATAATCTTTTTGGAATTGCAGGATATTTTGAATGGTGGCGCCACGAAAGCTATAGATACTCTGCGCATCATCACCTACCACGCAAACATTTTCATGCATGGCACCCAGTAGCTTTATTATCTCGTATTGTGCCGGATTGGTATCCTGGTACTCATCAATCAGGATGTATTTGAACTTGCGCTGGTATTTACTCAGACTTTCAGGGAAGGTTTTCAGCAATTCGTAGAACTTCAGCAACAGATCATCAAAATCCATGGCTCCGTTCTTAAAGCACCTTTTTACATAGGCATCATAGATCTGTGCGATAGCCGGCCTGTTGGAACGCATATCTTCCTGCTGAATATAATAATCGGCCGCATATGCTGCCGGGCCAACCAGTGCATTCTTGGCTGAAGATATTCTGTTATATACTGTATTGGGTTTATAATGCTTATCGTCAAGATTCAATTCATTGATAACGGTCTTGACCACGCTTTTGGAGTCATCAGTATCATAAATGGTAAACTGATTCGGATATCCCAGGCGATGTGCCTCTGCGCGAAGGATCCTTGCAAAAACAGAGTGGAAAGTTCCGATGTATAAATTGCGTGCTTCGTTATTGCCAAGAATGCGTTCCACCCGCTCCTTCATTTCTTTGGCGGCCTTATTGGTAAAAGTAAGCGCAAGAATATTAAATGCATCCACTCCATTAGCCATCAGGTGGGCAATGCGGGTTGTTAATACTTTGGTTTTACCACTGCCGGCTCCCGCAACAATCATCAATGGCCCATCGATATGTAGTACGGCTTCCTTTTGCCTCTCGTTCAAATCCTTCAGGTAGTCTTGCATATTGCGAATTTACGACAAGGCGGCATGCAGGGGCAAACTCTGGCCTGATATTTATATCTATACCAGTATAAACTAATTCTCAACAAATTAAAACCGAGATGTATGAACAAATTTTTGACCGGGTTGGCAATCGGTATTGCAATAGGGTGCCTCATTGCCCCGGATAAAGGCACAGAAACCCGCAGGAGGCTGAGTTCGAAAGGAAAACAGTTGAAGGACCAGTTCAATGATTTTGTAGACTCCTGGGCAGAAAAAATTGATTCATTGAGAGGAGAAACAGAAGATTTTATGGACGAAACAGCACCACGGGCAAAACCATACACAGTATAAGGGGCCATCCTCGTCCAAAAATTAAGAATTCAAAAGTAATACGTCCCAGGGGACCAATTACTTTTGAATTTTTATTTTATAGCTGAATAAGCGCAATTCTATGTCGCCTTATCTTTCGTATTCTGGATCAACCTGATGCCCGCAAAAAAGAACACTGCACCCAAAATTCCAAATGTCAGGATCTGCTTGATATTATAAGTGTTTCCTTTCTCAGTTAAGAAATTTACACCAGCCAGAATAAGTCCCACTATACCCATCAAGGTAAGGATTATACCGAGGGTTCTTTTTTCCATAAATAATTATTTTGATATTAAAAACAAAGCCCATGCCTTGAAGCGGGAGAGTTCAGAAAATCGGCTTTAGGTTGTGCTTCTGTTCGCTAATGCTCCAACATTAGTTTGGGACCCAGGTAAAATAAAAAAGGGCCAGAATAAAAATTCAGCCCCTTAATAAAATCCAATATCCAATGAAAAACTGATTAGGTAAGTTCAAAACTTATGCCACCAGTTTTTTAAGCCTTGCCAATACCAAAACGAAACTTTAAATGAGTAAGCTCTTTCCACTTTGGGAAAACGATTGCCCATTATTGATTTGTACCAATCTGACAATTCCCTGACTTGGTAACCATTAAAGAGCTGTTAAACCATAAATTAATGGCATCTGCGGGCATGATAAATGCGTTAACCCTATAGCAGTTAAGAAACAACCTCCACACATGATATTGCGAAAATTTTTGATTCCAGCCATCGGCTGTTTGATAGCCTTTGCCTCCTGTAAAAAGGAGAACAGCAGTTCAAAGAATGGTGCTACGGCAGCTCCGGATGATTGCGTGCAGCGTGCAGCAGTAGCAAGTGGTAGCCTAATTGAAGGACAATATATTGTGCTCTATAAGGATAATGCTATCAGTTCTAAAGGTATTTCAGCGCAACGCATGACCGAATTCAGCGAAGATGCACTATCCAGAAATAATATCAGTGAAAAGGCATTGCAGAAAAGTTTCGCCGGCGAACCGGGCGGTTTTATTGCCGCTCTTTCTGAAAGTGAAGCCGCCAGGTTACGCAAGGATGAAAATATTGAGGCTATTGAACCAGACAGGATCATTGCCCTCAGCAATTGCTTTACTGTTGTGGAACCTCGTCTCATCACCTGGAATATTGAGCGAATCGGCTATGGGAACGGGGTGGGCAAAAGGGCATGGATCATTGACACCGGGATTGATTTCGATCACCCAGACCTGAATGTGGATGTTTCAAAAAGTAAAAGCTTCATTTCCGGGGTAACATCCGCTGATGATGAGAACGGTCATGGTACACATGTAGCTGGCATTATCGGAGCAAAGAACAATACGTTTGGCGTATTGGGTGTTGCCTCTGGGGCAACGCTTGTTTCCTGTCGCGTGCTAGACAAGGACGGATCAGGTTCCCTTTCTAATATCATCCAGGCCCTATCCTATATTAGCGCAAATGCTTCACCTGGAGATGTGGTAAATATGAGCGTGGGTGATGATGATGGCATTTCTGAGATCCTGGACAGGCAGGTACAAACAGTGGCGGCAAAAGGTATTTTCATTTCAATTGCTGCGGGAAACGAACATACGGATGCCAACAAATATTCACCAGGCAGGGCAAGTGGTCCCAATATTTTCACTGTAACAGCAATTGATAGTCTGGATAATTTCGCCAGTTTCTCCAATTATGGAAATGATGTAGTGGATTATGCCATGCCAGGCGTAAAAATATTATCAACCTATATGGGCAATAAATATGCGTATATGAGCGGCACTTCCATGGCGGCTCCGCATATGGCCGGACTTTTATTACTTAAGGGTGCCAGGATTTCTAAAAGCGGGGTTGCAAAAAATGACCCGGATGGAACTCCAGACCCAATTGCCCATTTTTAAAAAAGGTGCTCACGCTAAATAAGAGCATTCCTTTTCTTACCGACTGCTTTGGATTAACGAGTTCTTTTTGCTTACTATAAAACAAAAAAGGCGTCTGACCCTAATCATGACGCCTTTTACTTTTTAATTATTTGTTCCACTTAGTATCTTGTAGCAGGACATCCTGCTTTCTTGTCTCTTTTATAAGCGGGTAAGCCTGCAATCTGTTTGTATTTATCGAAGAAATAACGAACTGTATAAGTAACCGCAATATAGTAATAGCCATCTTTGTTCTTTGGATTACCGCGGATTGTTCCAGCTGGAGGATAAGGACCTGAACCAACTTCATCCCCACGATATGCGAGATCAACAGATTGTTGACCTTTTAAATCCAGCAATAATGCAGGATCTGCATAATTTCCACTTACATCATCCAGGTGATCGCCGAAAGTATAACGATAGCCTAACTCCAGTCCCAGGCGCATATCTTCATTCAATGATCTTTCTATCCCAATTCCCATCGGAATACATAATTGGGTAAGACCATATTTTTTCACACCATCAATTACCCCTTCACCTTCTGTGGCCAGCGGTTGAAGCTTTACTGTTTGTCCATTTTCATCCTTTGTTTTTGGATTAAAATGAAATACGCCTACTCCCGCAAATGCATAGGGTATCCACCAGCTATCATTGGGATTTAAAAAACTGTATTGACCGCCCAGTTCCCATTCAAAAAGTCCTGATTTAAAATTCAGGTTCCTGGTTTTCATACTTTCCGTGCCCTTCTTATCATCTCCTGTCAGGGAAGTAAGGGTAAGATAGCTTCTTGCGGAAATCTTTTCAGTCAGATCATAACGGACACCGATGGATCCCATCAGTTTGTTTCCGGAAAGTGCAATTGAATGTGCTTTTAAATCCCCATTATATCCTGCAAGACCCAGGCGGCCTGAAAAATGGAAATTCTGTGCGGAGCAAAATAGGGGTAGGCTGAACAGCCCGATAAGTAGTTGTTTCATTTTGGGTTCGAATTAAAAGGTGCTGGATAAAGAACGCTTTTTCGGATAAATTAGTATACCCGCAAGCGTTCTTTTTCAAGTGTTATGCGAAGAAAATCAGCGGATTAGCGGAAATCAGGGGAGTAGTAGGGTTAAGTATCCTGGTTTTGAAGCTATTCCTGATTTTTCCTGCTACTGCGTTGCTTCTTCGATTTATTGGGCTTCGGAATATGCCTTGTTTTGTTGCTAAACTCTTGCTGGATTTATGCTTGTTTCAAGGTGAAAAACGCCCATTTTAGCATGGTTTCAGCAAGGAATTGCGAACGAATCACGAATAAATAAGGCGTTTTTAGCAAAATCACAGCACTCCGGATGGACTACCACTGCATTCCGATTGCACTCCGACTGCACTCCGACTGCACTTCGACTGCACTTTGACTGCACTCAGATTTTTGTCCACGGGCGCTTAAATTGCTGTAGGATGGGGCCATTATCGTATCAGCATTTTACCACAACTCTTTACATCTTCTTTGTATCCAGCCTGCACCCTCCTCCCAGATTCAGGGATGCTTGCAAAAAAATAATACCCAGAGCTTTGGGTCAGAAATGCTGATTATTTAAGGGGGTGGTAGATTCTTTCTGCTTTAGCCAGAATGATATCCTTGTCCAGCGTCATTGGTTTGGTCTTTTGCTGGCGAAATAACTCCTACTGATCGCGGAAATGTGGAGAATCCGGATGGCTGGAAGCGCCGAAAGTGTTGACGGATTCAATGATGGGTAATCCATCTTTTGGGTAGCGTACAAAACAGATATAGGCATCGCCGGATATCACTTTACGAATTCCGTTTTTATATGGCGCTGCATAGGCAGCAGCCAATACGTCAGGTAATCCATTCGCCGGTCGCTCTTCATTTCCACGAACCAGTTTTTGTATGTCGCCCAATGTAACCGAAGTGCTTCCAAAATATTTTACCAGGTAATCTTTTGCGTATTGATAGGCATCGATGCTCTCCTGTCTGGTTAGCTGACGGGATGGTTGTCCTTTTAATCTGTCTGCTACATAATGATAGATCACTAAAAAAATAGCTGCGCCATTACTTCCAGCAACAGCCCTGCGGTCCCATTGCTGAAATCTGCTAATAACATCTTTCAGTAAAGGATAATCGTTGGCAGACAAACTTAGCATCGTATCGATGCTGTAGGGATATTTCAGGTCCTTCGGCAACTGATTATCGAACTTGATACGCCTGAAAGTGGAATAATCAAATTGCTTTATATCCTTTACCAGTTCTGTAAATCGCTGGCTACGGTTATTGTGATAAGTTTCAAAAGCATCATTCTTATCAAATTTTTTACTATCCAGGTTATAGGCAGGATCTGTAGCCAGGAACGGAGAATGATTGGTGTTATATAAATACCCTGAGCCGGGATTGATGTACTGTGGTAACTCCCCAATTGTTTTAAAACTATTCCATAAGGTGGCTGATGTATTGCCAGGCACCGTACTCTTCCAGTCATATTGTGGATCAGGATTGCGACGAGGCAGCTTGCCATTGCTAACATAGAAAATAGTATCATACCTGTCTGCATACATGATATTGAACATTGGCAGGCTGGTCATGCTGATGGCTTTATAGAATTCAGTGAAGTTGTGAGCCTTGTTCATCCGGTACCATTCCTCCAGTGCCTTGATATCCATATTCGCGGGAAGTCTTATGGAAAAAACGCCTTTACCTGTTTTTACAGTAGCTCCATATTTACTCCAGTATATATTTTTACCAACTGTAACAGGCACTCCTTTTACTTTCAGTTTTGCCTTTTTCACTTCCAGGTCCACCCATTGACCGTCGAATTTATACTGATTGCTATTGGATGGATTCATTTCCAGCTGAAACACATCAATCTTATCCATGTAGTTTACGGTATGCGCCCACCCCAGGTTTTCATTGGTGCCATGAAAGATCAAACATCCACCAGGAAAAACGCCTCCTAACATATTCCAGCCTTGCTCGGTCTGTACATGCGCTTCATAAAATGCTGTAGGGCCTTCCAGTGGCTGATGAGCGTTAATTGCCAGAAAAGCTTCGCCAGTATTGGTACGTGATGGATGAATAGCAATGGCATTGGAACCCTGTGGCATAAAACCCGGAATGGTGGCTATCGTGCCTCCCAGTACCCGTGGCAATACATCATCAAGACCACAAAACATACTTATGGAAAATATTACTGCAGTGAGATATTCTTTCTCATTAAACGGGAATACAGCCTTGTATTTGATCTGTCGGGGAAAAGCCTTGCCATATGCATTTAAACCAGCTACATATCCTTTTATCAGAGCAACGAAATCCGGACTGAGTGTTGACCATTGCTGGTCTACGATATCGCGGCATCTGAAAAGTTTTACAACATAATCCGCTTCTGCACCTTTTCTTCCCAGTGAAGAACCTAACCTTGCTTTTCCGGAAAGCATTACCAATTGAATGGATTCAAAATCATCTTCCGCATGCGCCCATGCAAGCCCGTATGCTGCTTCAGGGTCAGTCTTCGCAAATATGTGGGGAACGCCAAATGAGTCTCTTGCAATAGTAATATTCTCAGGATTGATCTGTGCACTGCAATGAATGCAGCAAAGCAATAGCAGAAGGAAAAAGAGTCTCATACAGCAATCAATCGTTTATAAGTTATTTGATAAGACTATACTATTAAATTCCTGTCTCTTTAAACCTGTTTCTGTATTGCAAGATCCCATTAACCTGCTAATTTTTGCTAAAGACCCTTGGCTCAATGATCACAGGCTCATCATCAAATCTTCTCTTGCTTTGCAAATATTTTTCATGAATGATAGTGCCCATTGGCTTACCGGTAACCTTGCTTTCCAGCCATGAGATTATATCCAGATAGGCAAAAGCCCTTGTTTCAAAACGATTCTTTTCAAGGTGCTTGATCTTTTGTAATAATTTTTCCAATTCGGGTTTCAATTGGCGAGGAGAAAGATTCCAGGTTTTTTTCAGGAACTGGAATATTCCTTCTTCCACGACCGTTAGATTCTGCAACTTGGCCATGAACCGGTATACTGATTTAGTGAGGGATTCAATGATACTATCATTCCCCAGCTCATAATGGCTCATAAGATGAACCAGCCGCGCATAACATTGCAGGTCATTTCCCAATCCTTCATCTTCATAAATGATCTTCTGCAAATAATCGATCGAAGTTTTATAATCCTGGCTGCCGAAATATAGCATGGCGATCTTATAGTTGATCACCATTACACGGTGGCTGTCCAGAAAGATGGCATACTCTTTCAATTTTAGTTCAATATCAGGTACCAGTGCAAGGCCTTCCCTGAAAGTACCCGTCATAAAATGCTGGTTGATCTTGGCACTTGCAGTATAGATAAATGCCTGAATGCGGAAGTTCTCATGGTCCTGCACACGATCTGTGCGTGAGAACTCTTCAAACAGTCTCAATGTCTTTTCAAACTCTTTAAAATTGCGAAGATCAAAATGCGCATTGAGCAAATTGTGCAATCCTTTAATATAATGCCCCGTTTCAACACGGATCATCAATCGCTGGTTATGAAAAAGGTCCACCCATTTCTGTGTATAGCGGTAATACATTAAAAAATCCTGTCGGATAAATGCATACCAGCTCATGCTCTGGTAGAGATATAATCTTTCGTAAAATCCTTTTTGTTCCCATACACCTTTTGGCATATTCCTTTGCAAAAATTCACGAACCCCATTTTCATCTTCTTCATTGCGGGCATGCCCATGCCTCGTATACCAGCTATAAAGCTGAAGGGCCAGGTTGGAAAGCTGTGCTACAGTCTGGTTACGGGTAGTGATCTCCATAGCCTCCTGGGAAAGCTGTTCCGCCCTGTCCTGCATGCTACGGGTTATATGAAGGGTCTCAATCCGCTTCTCCAGAGAAATAACCTGGGTCATGAAGTTGTACTTATGATTGGTGCGGGCCATTTCCTTGGCCTTTTCCAGGATCTTGAGGCTCTGGAGGAACAATCCTTTTTTATAGAGGATATGAGCATAATCGAATTGCTCATGTAATTGAAGATCAATGCTATCGGCGCTTTTTAGGAGGCGCAGGCTGGCTAGGATCTCTTTGTATAGATGGGTCTTGAGATTATAGAGTTGCCGCTTCTCGGTACCGGGAAGCTTCTTTAATAGGTATTTTTCATCATATTCATCCAACTTATCAATAGCGTCGAAAAGGCGGACTATTTTAAGGTCCTCCTTCGCTGAGCTCCGCTTGATATACAGCTTGAAATGCCTTTTTTCTGCTTTTTCAAGGGACTTGATTAACTGAAATAATATGTCATGAGACCGGTTGGACATCGTGCATAAATTATCGTGAAATCGGCTACCAGTAAGGGTTTTGCTACTAAAGTGGGGGCTTTGCCATGCTCAAAACTGGCTGAAGTTGTTTTGTGCCGCTATTTTCCCCAGACTACATTTGTGATGTAATAGTTCATTACATAGTTCATACAGCAGGCAATCGTTGAAAAAGGCAAGCCGTCAGAGGCCAAAGGTAAGAAAGTGTAGTCTGCGAAAAAAGCTGAGCAATCGGCTAATAAGTTCTAATTCGAAGAATTTTCATATGGCAAGCAATCGTTAGAGGTCAGACCGTTTCTACGGTAGGACCTTTTTTTTTGGGAGGTGCGCTAAGTTAAAGGGAATTTACGATACGTTGTTAATTTTTTCTGAAGTTTTTTCTGCCAAAGCCCCCAATTATTAAAATTCCCTTAATAATTCCTGCATAAACCTGAACAATCACAAATAATCCCGCAAAATTCTTCCAATTTCGTCAATTCCCAGCCGAAGTCAACACTCGGGCTCACCCTTTTTACCTGCCATTGGTAATCGATTATAACCGTAAAAGCAGTAAGGCCTGTCTCATCCGTCTCAACACTCCTAACTTACCTCAATAACTTTCATAATCAGACTACGTGCAGCACATCGAATTTTTCGATATCGCCCATTTTGAAAATAATTACTACCGCGTGCCTCCTCCGGCAGCCCTTTCCCACTTTATTGACTTTTTCTGGGAAACTAAATTTGATGAGCTATGGGAAAGATATCCAAAAGGATTTTCTGATGCCCAGTTCCCGAATATCGGCTATACTTATATTATTAACCTGGGAACTCCATTTATTATGCAGGTAGGAGAAAGAAAGCTCAGCATGAAAACTGATGGCTTTCTTCCCCGGTATAATTCCATTGAATGTTTTCATAAACCCGGTAATAAATTATTTGGTATAAAGTTTCGAATCTCGCCTGTTATCCTGAAAAAGAAAGTCAATTTTTCAGAATACAAAGACTACATGTACCCTTTGAGTTATCTGCTTGAGGCTTCCATTATTGAACAGGTTAAAGCTGTAAACGGCTTTGAAGAGCGTATTGAAGTCCTTTCCAACTATTTTATCAGCGAGCTAACCCGTTATGAAGGTTCCATCCAGGCTGTGAATATCGTCAGTACCATACTGGATGACTGTTTCCAGCAGAACCGGTTCACTGATTCTGTTGAAACGCTGGCTCAACAATACAATATTTCTTCCCGCACTTTACTTCGCTATTTTGAAATGTGTACGGGTGTAAGCTGCAAACAGGCAATGCAGGTAATGCGAATTCGGAAAGCTACATCTCACCTGGTTAATGATCCCGATTCCTTTGACTATACTGCGTATGATTATTATGATCATAGCCATTTTTATAAGCACCTCAAACAGTTCCTGAGCAATAGCAGTTCACAAACCATGGAGCCGCATATCAGGCTGCTTGAGCTGCTACACAAAGAATAACCTGTAGAATCTCTTCCCCAAACCGATCCTTTACAGAACGTTATATATTGTATTTAAGCTAGTATTTTACTTTGGCCTGATTCTTTTATCAGTTCCGGCTGTAAATCTATTCGTCTCAATTAAATCATGTTTTTATGAAACAGCCTGAATACAAATTCATCCGTCAGTTAATGATGGTCTTTCTGTTTAGCTTTATGCAATTGGCTTTATGGGCACAGGACAGCGCCAGCTCAAGTGTTACGGTTCATAAAGAAACAACTACTACCACCAGCAACTGGTATGCCCAGCCCTGGGTATGGGTTGTAGGAGGTGCAGTATTTATTTTGATACTGATCGCATTGTTAAGAGGGAATTCAAGCAGCACGGATAGAGAAGTATCCAGAACAACGGTTGTTAAAGACCGCGAAATCTAATTTTTGTTCTTTTATAACATTATAATGGGTGACTCTATTCTGATTAGAGCCACCCATTCTATTTTTTCCCAGACTTTTCCAGGATACGTAGCACGCATGCAGCGTTACCTAATAAACAACACATGAGACTCTTTAATTACCAGCCCTTTCCCTTTCTTCTTCTGAGGCAGTAGTTCTTCTTCGAGCCGCCTGAACCTTATTATTTCCAAAACGATAAGTAAATGTGAGATTGGCTACCCTTGTTTCCCTGATCGCATGCCATTTCTCTATATAATTATCGTACGTGATCACCGCCTTTGGGAGATTCGTCCAAAATATATCCGTGATATTGAACCGCACGGTTCCCTTTCCTTTCATAACAGCTTTTTGCCCACCTGCTGATATCCCCCATCTTGGATCAAATACCATAAAGCCTGCCTGCCCGGCAGAATTGAAGGTTCCATTTAATTCTGCAGTCCATCCTTTTTTAAATGTGAATGTGTTATTGGTACGCAGATCAAGAGAAGGCTTTCCTCTTTTCAATATCGTAGTTCCCAGGACCCCATTGAAATGCTGGTAATACAAATCTCCATTGCTGATCATATTCCACCATTTCGTGATTTTGACAGGCGCTGAAACACTCATCCCATAATAATCTGAAGAAGACAGATTGATGGGGATCTGTACCGTAACATTATCATCTGATGGAATAGCAGGGAATACATCCCTGAACTTGGCAATGGCTATATCCTGCGGGTCTTTGGTATGACTAAAGTTCAGGGAAACACTCAGGCTCTTTACGGTATAACTCATTTCATAGGACCAGGTTAGTTGCGGCAACAATCCAGGGCGTCCGGTGGCATATGTTGTAACATCTATCAGGAATAAAAAAGGATTGAGCTGTCCATAACCAGGTCTATCTATCCGGCGGCTCACAGACATTCCCAGGGTTTTGTCTTCACCTAATTTGTAATTAAAGAAGGCGCTTGGGAAGAACTGGAAATAACTTGAATCAAATTTAATATTTCCCTTTAACTGTTCTGTTTTGATCTGCGTGTGTTCGCCTCTAAGGCCAACCTGTATATCAAACCTTGTCCATTCCTTTTTGATATTGAGATAGCCGGCATTATTATTCTCATGGTACAGGAAATGATTGGTCTTATTCACATCATTTTGAGGAGTCCCTGAGCTAACATCAAAAAACTGCGCGTCATTATCTGAAGAAACAAAACTTGTTTTGAACCCTGCTTCAAATCTCGCGCCTTTCTTCAAAGGATTTACATAATCTATTTTTCCAGTTTTGAAGGTGAGCTTTCCATCCTGGTCACCATTCAAAATATAGTCGGGTTGTAAACTGGATCCATTGAGATTGTAATAACTGGTAGCATTATGTGTAAGTGAATTGGAATTATATTCTCCATAGTCAACATCCGCAGTGAGCTCCTTGCCAGTACTGTCAAATGTGTGTTTGAAATTGATATTGGCCACCAGATTATTCCCATGATCGTTGTTGGTAGCAAAAGAGTTAAACTTGCTGGTAGCCTGCTTTGAAGGATTGATAACTGTTGAGGTATTGGTATTCCTCCTGGTAAAATGATTGAAATTACCATTGACCACAAATCCCAGGATTGTTTTTTTGGAAGGAAAATAATCCATGCCAATACGGGTGGTATGCGAACTAAATGGCATCTTGGCATAATTGTCCTTCAGATCCCCGCCATTATACGTTCCATTGCTAAAGAAATTTCTATCAAGGATCAGGTGATTTAATCCAATTCTATACGCATAGTTATAATTACCGAATACATTGATCTTTTTATTCCGGTAGTTGAATGTTCCTCCCGCATTCGCTTTTGGATAAACTCCCTGTCCGTATCCGGCGGTTAAAGTCCCGTTCACCCCAAGACGCTGATCTTTCTTCATTCGAATATCAATAATACCTGAGTTACCCGCAGCATCATATCTGGCAGAAGGATTGGTAATGATATCAATCCGTTCAATTGCGGCAGATGGAAGTCCTCTTAAATAATTGGCGAGATCAGCACCTGACATGGCAGTGGGTTTTCCGTCGATCATGATAATGACGCCAGTTTTCCCCCTCAGACTTATCACATCATTCTGATCAATGTTTACACCTGGAGACCGTTCCAAAACTTCCATGGCTGAACTTCCGGCGCTGACAATGCTATTCTCTACATTCACCACAATACGGTCCGTGAGCCTTTGAATAAATGGTTTTCGTGCACTGACCGTAACTCCTGATAAGTCTCCTGATTTAGGTAACAATGTAATAACGGGAAGCGATACACTTGTTTGTGTTTCGGATAATTGGATACGTGAGGTATACTGTGTGGTAAAATTGACCAGGGTTATCCTGGCGAGGTAATTACCCAGAGGAATGTTTTCAAATAATGCGTTTCCCTCTTTATCTGTAATAGCCACCTTAACCAGCGATGAGTCTTTTTCTTTCAATAACTCAACCGTTGCTCCTTCAGTACCATTCGCGATTCGAATTGTAACAGACCCTTTTATCGGCTGTTGGGCAATGGAAATTAAACTGCAGGCTACGAAGCAAATCATCAGCACAAATCTTCTCATGGTAGTTATTTTCCCAAAAATTGAGAAATAACGATAGATTTCGTACTAATTATTTACAACCAGTAAACGGTTATTTATGAGTGGGTTAATAAAGGTTAAGGAGTGTCCACTTTTTACATTTGACCGCTGTCAGTTGGTCTTTGTAGTGATTGATTTTTCCCTGATTGCCCTGAACTCTGACCCTTCTTTCCATTCAGGCCATTTTTCAGAATAGGACAATCGCTTTCCTACCTGAAAAAGTAATTGAAGGTCCTGGATAGCTCCATCCAATACCCAGGTGGATGCATCAAATTCGTCTGAGGGACGATGATAGTTCTTATCTGTATAGGCATCTGAAATGATTTTGCCTGAACCTTTTTCTTTTCCTTCCAGGTCAATGCCTTTGCTTGTATAAAGTGCAGGCACACCTACTTTGGCAAAATTGAAATGATCTGAACGATAATAGGAACCTGCTTCAGGATGTATTTCATATGCAATATCCCTTCCCTGTTTATGTGCTTCATCATGCAGCCAGTCTTCCAGATCATTCTGCCCCTGTCCCACTACAATAATATCTTTTGTTTTTCCAAACCAGTTCAATCCATCCATATTGATATTGGCAACTGTCTTTGCAATGGGATACACAGGATTTTGTGCATAATAAGCCGATCCCCATAATCCCTGCTCTTCCGAAGTCACGGCCAGAAAAATAATTGTTCTCTCCGTGGCCCGCTTCAAACTTTTAAATCCACGAGCCAATTCCAATAATCCTGATGAACCGCTGGCATTATCCAAAGCACCATTATAAATAGAATCTCCTGTTTCATCTGGTTTGCCAATTCCCAAATGGTCCCAGTGTGCCGTGTATATCACATACTCATCGGGATGTTTGCTACCGGTGATCTTGCCGATAACGTTGTGGGACTTATTATACGAAGTGGTTGCTGTTAATCCCACAGAAACTTTTAGTCCCAGTGATTCGCCTTTGAATCCTTTTTTATCTGCTGATGCAAACAGGGAAGAATCTTTTCCAGCAGCACCTAATAATTTTTGAGCTGCAGGTCCTGAAACCCAGCCGATCACATCACATAAGGTTTCATTTTTACCCCGGTTATCCAATCGCAGCTTTGAACCATTCCAGTTATTTTGTACAACAGAAAAGGGATAACTGGCTGCGTCTGTATTATGAACGATTAAACATCCTTTGGCTCCCTGGCGTGCTGCTTCTTCAAATTTATAGGTCCATCTGCCATAATAGGTCATGGCCTTTCCTTTGAATAATGTAGAATCATGTGCATTATATCCCGGATCATTCACCAGTATTAAAACCACTTTTCCCTTTACATCCAATCCGGCATAGTCATTCCAGTTATATTCAGGAGCTACAACACCATAACCTGCAAATACCAGCTCTGCATTGTTTAGGGAGAGAACAGAATCAGTACGGTCCGTCCATATCACATAATCATCGAATCCTTTTAATGTGAATTTTTGAGATGCACTTTCCACCTTCATTTCAGGTGAGGCTTTTGTGGTGATCTGAACCATGGGCACTTCCTGGAAATAGCTATCCCCATTTCCGGGTTCAAGGCCAGAAGCAATAAATTCATTTTTCAGATAATTAATAGCCTTTGTTTCTCCTTCAGTAAAAGGCTTTCTTCCCATAAATGAATCAGATGAAAGCGTTTGAATATGATTAGCCAGACTGTCTGCACTGAATGCAGCCAATCCGTCTTCAGAATCAATATCCCCGGGAGCCTTACAGGAAAAAAGTGTTACAGAAGTTGTTATGAGAACAAAAAGATATTTATACATGTTAATGTTTTATCCAGGATTAGCGGAGGCTTGATGCATAAAGATAAGAGAGAATTTGATCAGGGGTTGCCGTTTTTTCCTATCTTAAGGCAATATGATACAGGATAATCTTTTGCTAATACTTTCCCTTCTTTTCGTGATCACCATGCTAACGATGCTGAGTGATAAGTTGCACATTTCTTATCCTATTTTCCTGGTCATCGGCGGTTTGCTGATAAGTTTAATTCCGGGCATACCTAATATCAGTATTGGCCCCGACCTGGTCTTTTTGATTTTTTTACCTCCGTTATTATACGCTGCTGCATGGAATACATCATGGAAAGATTTCTGGCAAATGAAACGGCCCATAAGCCTGCTTTCTTTTGGATTGGTGATCTTCACCTCTTCGGTTGTAGCGATTGTTTCAAATGCCATCATACCAAATTTTCCCCTAGCCTATGGTTTTTTACTGGGTGGCATTATTTCACCACCTGATGCAGTTGCTGCTACTTCCGTTTTACAAGGGTTACGGATCCCAAAAAGAGTAGTGACCATCCTGGAAGGAGAAAGTCTGGTCAATGATGCATCTTCACTGATTGTGTTCAGATTTGCCTTAATGGCTATTGTAACCGGCCAGTTCAATTTCTGGGATGCATCCAGATCTTTTGTTATGGTAGCCGGTATGGGAATAATTATCGGTCTGGTAATTGCTCATATTATCTATTTCATTCACCGCTTCTTTCCCACCACTCCAAGTATCGATGCCGCTATTACTTTGATCTCTCCATATATAATGTATATAACCGCGGAACATTTTCATTATTCCGGTGTATTATCGGTTGTTGTTGGAGGATTATTCCTTAGTTATCGTTCACACGAAATATTTACCTATGAATCCAGGTTGCCAATTTATGGTATTTGGGAAACACTGATTTTTCTATTGAATGGATTTGTATTTATCCTGATAGGATTGCAATTGCCAACTATTATTAAGGAACTGGAAGGATATTCTATTCCACAGGCAATTCTTTATGCAATAATTATTAGTCTCCTTACCATATTGATCCGGATAGTATGGGTCTACCCGGGCGCTTATCTTCCGAGATTGCTTTTTAAAAGCATACGAAAAGCAGAGCCCAGGCCGAGCTGGCAACAGGTCTTTTTGGTAGCCTGGAGTGGAATGCGCGGCGTGGTATCACTCGCCTCTGCACTGGCTATCCCTCTTACCTTGAACGGAAATGCATTTCCTCATCGTAACCTGATTTTGTTCATTACGTTTATTGTAATCCTGTTTACCCTTGTTTTCCAGGGATTAAGTCTAAAGCCTTTGATCCGTTTTTTGAATTTGCAGGTCAATGAAAAAGAATCACAGAAATTACAGGCCCAGGAATTGCGAATACATCTGGCCGAATCGGTACTGTCCCATATTGATACCAATTACATAGATGATGTCAGCCATGAAGCCTATAAGCGGGTGCGTGACCGGTATGAACGAATGATTGAAGTGGCAAAGAAAAAACTGGAGCAGGAAGAAGGTGTTGAGGAAGGGGCAGCATTTCTACCTCGTTACAGGCAGATGCTGGTAGAGCTGGTAGATGTAAGGAGGAGGGAGCTAAACCGTATTAGACATTCGGGTGAGTTTGATGAAGAATTG
>JAJKIP010000169.1 GCA_021154405.1 Segetibacter sp.
CGATAGCGCAAGAGAAAAGATCTCCTTATCTAAAGACATTCAATTCATTCAAAACCTGCTGAACCTCGAAAAGATCCGCAAAAATGACTTCACCTTTACCATTCACACAGAAGGAAATGTTGATGGCCAGATACTCCCGCCTTTCCTGTTTATTCCATTTGTTGAGAATGCAATTAAACACGGAGCTACCACAGTTGGACATTCGTATCTTGCATTACATTTTAAAATTGCAGGAGACAGGCTTCAGTTCAGTTCAGAAAATTCAAAACCCGCAGTTAAACAAGGCACAATTGGTGGACTTGGACTTGGTAACATCAAAAGAAGACTGGAACTATTATATCCCCATAATCATACCCTGGAAATAAAAGATGATCTGGATAAATACTTTGTAAAACTGGAGATACCATTATGACCTGTATTGTAGTAGATGATGAACCATTGGCAAGGCAGGGCATGGAAATGCATATTGCCAGTGTTTCCTTTCTCCAGTTACTGGGGTCATTCAGCAATGCACTTGCCGCCAGTGATTTTTTACGAAAGGAAAAAGTTGATCTTCTCTTCCTGGATATCAATATGCCGGAGATGAGCGGATTGGATTTTCTGAAATCCCTGCGTGATGCTCCTCTTGTTATATTCACTACAGCTTACCCACAATATGCGCTGGAAAGTTATGAACTGGAAGCCATTGATTATTTGGTAAAGCCAATCCGTATAGAACGTTTCCTGAAAGCGGTGAACAAGGCAGAAAATCACTGGAAACTTTTACAACAGGACTCGAATAATAACCAGGTAGAGAAAATTGAGGATGATTTTGTATTTATCAAAGCCGACAGAAAATACTTCAAGATCTATTTTAAGGAGATACTCTATATTGAAGGATTGAAAGATTATGTGATCATTTATACTGATGACAACAAGATCATTACCTCCATGAATATAAAAACAATAGCTGGGCAGCTGCCTGCATCCATATTTGCAAGGGTTAGTAAATCCTATATTGTAAATACGCTCCGTATCTCCTCTTTTGATAATGAGTTGATCTATATCGGCAATAACGAAATACCGCTTGGACAAAGTTTCAAGGATGAATTCATTAAACGGTATATCGATAAGAAAATAGTGAAACGGTAGGATTTCCTTAATCATAGATTGCCTGGCTGGGGATGTTCAGGCTTTTAACAAGAGGACCAAGATTGTCCAGCGATTTATTGAAGCTGGCCAGTTTCTTCTTTTTTTGGAAGTTGAACAGGAACTGGGTGAAAAGTCCCTTATTGATGTAATAGTCTATAGTCAATTTTGTTCTTCCCTTCGCTATTTTTTCTAACGTAAAACAGGTCACTGATCTCTCTGTCTCATTTGTTTCACTGAACTGAATCTTTTCTGGGTGAAAGGAATAGCTGCTGGCGTATACTATCTGCTCCCCTTTTTCAAAGACAAAGCGGCATTTTACACCAAGCCTTGGTAAAATATGATGTAATTCTTCTACTGTCTCCACCCCTTCCTGCCATCGATTACGATAACCGTAATTGCCTGCTCCATGGAATAGAGTAATAATGCCTGCTTCATATTCCCGGGAAACAGAGATAACCTTTGCTTTTGACGGAAGGTTGATATCAGGCAGGGATTCCGGCCTGATATCTTTCTTTAACTGGCTAAGCTGGGTATATTTAAATGGTACATCCCCAGATTCCGTCTGTTTTGTGCTGGTATTCCATTCCATCCATTGAGGAAGGCTTTCCGGAGGATTTTCAGGTAGCAGGTTTTGGGTTACCAGCCAGTATTCATGCTGGGGGATATCATTCTTCAATAACTGGTGGGCAACAATAATATCCTTCCCGATCAGTTTCCTGAAATTTCTGACCTGGTAATCCGTAAACTCTCCGTAATGTGTTATCACTTTAAGCGTAAGGTTAATGGCAGATTTACAAGCTTCACATTGACAAAAGCGTCTGTGCTCATAAGCCACGATATGGCGGTGAAAATCACAGAACATCTGTTCCACCTGCCGGTAAATATCTTCTACGCGAGGGGAATTACCGGATCTGTAAAAAAGGATGGCATCTCCTTCAATTTCAGAGATCTCCAGGCCGATCTTGTTGGCATTGATCAGTATCTCCAGCAACTCCTGGATAATAATCCGGCTGTGATCGATCTCCGTTTCATTAACAAATCGGGTAAAGCCGCTGATATCAGGAATAAATAGCAGCCCCTTGTTTTCCATCCTGTTGTTTTTTTACAAAGTTAGTGCATAAGGATTGCCCGAATCCTGATAACTCTGGATCGGGAACTACTCCTTTTAAGAATGCTTTTTATACCTTTAATATTGGGGGGCAATTATCGGGACTATGACAAATGAAGAAATTGCTGTATTTTAAGGTTCATAAACTCCCAGGCAACTCCATCTATCCAACTAATTGCTGGCGCGAATGAAATACCTTGCTATTATCATTGCCCTACTCAACCTGTATATAGGGCTTCGCTTTTTATTGAATGCGGTTAATATCCTTCAAACCAGTAAATACTCAAAACGCTCCACAATTATATTTGCCCTGTTGTTCCTTGGATTAGGTGGCATAGGTGTTTATTACTCATTTTTTGCAGTCAATTATACGGCAGCTTCAATAGTGGGAGCAGGTCCGTGGGCAATCGGTTTATTCATCTTGTTGATCAACCTTATTTCCGAAGACTATAAATAGTACATTCTCTTTTTATTTTCTCAACATGCCGGTGCAAGTGCATTTAATACTATGCTTTCCTCCCTACCCCGGAGACGGATGGAACCCAGGGACCTTGGAATATATTCTTTTAGCAGTCCCAAAGCTGATAATACATCATCAGAAGCAATCAGCTCTGCCTTCAGCTCAGTACATTTACTCAATATGCGGGAGGCAGTATTCAACACATTACCTGAATAGGTGATATCTCTTTTGATGACTCCCACTTCTCCTGCAATCACCCGGCCTCCATGGATACCAGCTTTAAATGTTGGTACCAGTCCATATTTCCGCAGATATTTTTGTTCATACTTCTTAATCTGCAGTTTCATATCATAAAAGCATTTAATTATGTGCTGGTTCTGGGTTCCATCCTGGTAATTCCAGGCAATAACAACTTCATCTCCTACATATTGATATATCTCGCCCTTGTTTTCCAGGATTGGTGTGGTTATATCAGAGAAAAAATCCTTTAACAGGGCATGATATTTTTCATCACCCAGTTCTTCCGCAATTCTTGTTGATGAGTTCAGGTCAAGGAACATGAACATCTTTTCTTCTGGCTTGGGTGTATTATATTTTCCCTTTATTACATTCAGAAAAATTCCCTGTCCGAATTTGCTGTTAACCTGCAATAATAGCTGAGTGATCGCCACTACCATTGACCATACGATCAAAGATTTCAAAGTACGCGGCATCATCCTGCTGAGTGTGGGAAGAAAATGATTTCCTGTTGCTATAGGTCCGGCAATTAAGGCTATCAGCGCCGCAATGATTGCAATAACCGCAATAAAGGCCAGTATCACAACAATAATGGTAAGGCCATAAGGCTTATCGCGATAGCGCACATTTACAAAGAATACCAGGAGGGATCCTCCCATCAAAGCACCGATCAATCCGGATCCCATATTAATAGCCAGGGAAACAACAAAGGAATAATCTGCTGATGGGCCAGCCGAATTATTGGTAAACAGCACCAGGTGATCATACACCGCTATGATAAACCCGGTCAGCATCCAGGCGATGACGATCACCTGCAATTGCCTCATTCTTATTTGTCGTTCCCTGTTCATGGCTATGGTTTTGCTATTAATAAAATTATTAGTTCTGAATTACTTCATAATGAAGTCCGACCACTCCTGAATTGAAAGCATGTGATTCTACCAGCTTCAGGTTTACTCTATCTTTGAAATTGGCAAAAAACTGGATGCCTTTTCCAAGAATTACCGGGTTTACAAAAAGCCAGTAACCATCCACCAGGTTATCCTGCATTAAGGCATGAGTAGCTCCGGGGCTTCCAAATATGACTATATTCTGTCCTTCCTCTTTTTTAAGCGCGTTGATCTTCTTTGCAAAATCTTTATTCAATACCGTTACATTTTTAAGTGATTTACCAACAAGTGTATTAGATATCACAATCTTCGGAACCTTATTGTACCAGGTGGAATGTTCTATATCATGTTTGGAGGCATCGGGCTGATCACCTGCTGTGGGCCAATAGCCTTCCATCATTTCAAAGGTCTTACGGCCATACAGAGCCATATCGGAATTGCCTGTCATCTGACCTGCATAATCAAAAATATCAGCATCAACATTTATCCAATCCATTTCACCATTGGGTCCACCTACAAAACCATCAAGGGAAATATGCATAAAGGAAATGAGCTTTCTCATCGTTATAAATTTTAATTGTTTATTTAGTTCTGCGAACTTTATCGGAATGCTTACACAAAGCTACCGGACGTATTTCAATCTGAACGGGGGGAAAAATGACTATTTGTGAGGCTGCTTGCGACAGCATTCATATATAGCCTATTTTTGCGGCCATGCATCCGCATATCCAGTTATTATTAAAGTGTATTGATCTTGAAGAGAAGGAACAGGTGAGCCGGTACAGCCTTGGAACAAGTTCCCTTAGATCTCTTAAGGCAGAAGGTCTGGCGCTACATCCCATTATTGTCACTCGTAAATCATTCGGCTATGCAGAATACCCCGAAATCAGTTTTCGCCTGAGCTTTCCTGCTGAAACAAATCAATTTAGGGATGGAGCGGCCATTGAATGCTTTATTACTAATGAAGAACCGGTAAAAGGCATGTTGCTCAGCCTTGAAGGAAAGAATGGGGAGTTTCGATTATTTGCACCAGACTTTCCTGACTGGATCGAAGATGATGGCGTTGGTATTAAGCTGGCACCGGATACCCGCACTACCCAGATCATGAAAGATGTGCTGAAAGGTCTTGAGAAGGATAAAAAAGTATATAAGCTGTTTGAAGAATTGCATGGTTCACAGAAAGAACCAGCTACAATTGCCCCGTTAAAAACCAATCTTAATTATCAGAATCGTCATTTAAATGAGAGCCAGCAAAAAGCAGTGGCAGCAATCCTGGAAAACGAAGAGATAGTTATTGTACATGGTCCACCCGGTACGGGGAAAACAACCACTTTGGTGGAAGGCATCGTTCAATTGGTAAAAGCAGGACAAAAAGTACTGGTCTCGGCACCCAGTAATACTGCGGTTGATAATATCGCGAAAGGTTTGATCCGGCAAAACCTGGTAGTACTTCGCGTTGGGAATACCAATAAAGTGGATGAAACCATTTTTTCTCATACACCGGAAGGAAAACTTTCCAATAGCAAACACCAGAAAGAGATCAAGCAGCTGAAAATAAGAGCGGAAGAATTCCGCCGGATGGCGCTAAAGTATAAACGAAGTTTTGGAAGGGCAGAAAGGGAACAGCGTAATCTCCTTTTCCAGGAAGTGAAGAATATTCGCGGTGAAATAAAAAAACTAAGAGTATATAATGAAGAGAAGCTATTTGCAGAAGCTCAGATAATATTAGGCACGCCCATCGGCCTGTATGATGCAGGCGTTGATCATCTCCATTTTCAATCACTGGTGATTGATGAAGCTGGTCAATGTATTGAACCGCTGGCCTGGTGTATTTTTCCCTTGGCTGATAAGTATGTGCTGGCTGGTGATCACTGGCAGCTACCACCAACTGTTGTTAGTAATGATGCTGCCCGCCTGGGCTTTAATCGATCTATTTTGGAAATTGCTATTGAAAAGAAAAGCAATATTCACCTGCTGGATACCCAATACCGGATGAGACAGGCCATTGCCGGATTCAGCAGTCATTATTTTTACAATGGTTTATTGCAAACCGCCGCTCACCTGGTCAATACAGGTAAGCACATTACATTCATAGATACAGCAGGATCAGGTTTTTCGGAAATACACGGTCCAGACGGCACCAGCCTGCAAAATGAAGGTGAGCTACGCATAGCTTTAAAATTGATACAGGATGCTTCACTCGATAGCAGCAGGACCGCCTTTATTTCACCTTATTCCGGCCAGGTAACTGCAGCTAAAGAAGTACTTCCGCAACCGATGCGTATTAGTACAGTAGATAGTTTCCAGGGACAGGAGAAGGAAAATATCATTGTATCCCTTGTTCGCAGTAATGATGAAGGTGTAATTGGTTTCTTAAAAGATTATCGTCGGATGAATGTGGCTATTACAAGGGCAAAAGAGCAATTATATGTAATTGGAGACAGCGCTACCATTGGTGCAGATGTCTTCTATAACGCCCTTCTTACATATATAGAACAATATGGAGAGTACCGAACAGTGTGGGAATTGGAAGTAGTGTAGATTAAATGAATTCCTGGGATAATAATTAAGTTTTCTATTAATCTTAATTATTATCCCAGGAAAGAAGATTATTAGTTTTCACTTAATTCCTTCAGCTTGCCGAGGATCCTGGGCCAGCTATCAACAAACATTTTTTCCCATCCAGGGTTAACTTCCATTTCTGCTTTAAAATTAGAGCCGTCTTTTCTTTTGGAAAATGTATAGGTCTCTGTACTGCCAACCCAGCCTTTTGCCAGGTCACTGGTCCTGTCTTCACTTCCATCACTATTAATGACAGCCACATGCTTGGCAGTGATAGATTCATTGGGCTCTAGGTCCACAATATTGGCAAGTGTGCCACCACCCTGGGGAGAAAGGAAACGGATATTCTCACCTTTTTTCCAGTTACCGATATAGTATGAACCGGGAAATGCAGATCCGGCAACTTCTTTATATGTTTCTGGATTCAGGAGTGTATCCCAAACTTTCTGAACATCTGCGTTGATGTCGATGTTGAATTCAATCTTTTTCATTTTATTATTTTTTATTGTTTGCTAATTGCACTACAAAGTTGCAGCGCAGTTAGCATGTGGAAGGGGTGGCAACACGACTGATTTAGGGTGAATTGCGGCTGGGATGAAGTTAATATGTGCGATTATAGGCTCAAACTACAACATGAACTACCTAAGGGTTTTACGTTCTTTTTCGTAGAAATACTACGATTTTTTAGCAAAAAACAATAAAGAAAACACTATTCTTTAAGCAGTTGGTTTCTACATTTTTATCTCTCTGTCATTAGGCAAATTACTACTTCAATAGTAGTTCTACCTTGCAAGAACCCCATGTGCCGAGTACTTTTGATAAGAGTTTTTTACTAAGGAATACTTGTAGCAAAGAAGAGCAGAGACGAAAACGGGTAGGTAAAATACAGGTAGAACAAAGTAAAAACCCACTAGAAAAGATTCGACCCTTAAAAACCCCTAAAATGAAAATAACCGTAACCCCTAATTGTGTGAAAGCCCTTGTAGTTGGCTTATCCTTACTTCTTTCCCTGGCAGGTTACGCACAACCTGATTACGTATTTAAGAATCCTAGTTTGATTTCCGGAACCGACAAACAGATCGGCGCCAAATACCGTTTCCCATTTATAAAGCCTGGAGTTGATGGTATCATTACCATTACTGATATTAAAAAGCTTACGATCGCTAATATCGACGGTCCTTCAGGATTTGACGAAGCTTTCCAGCCAATAATTGATGTAGCGCGTAAATCAAAAGGCTATGTAGAATTTCAGTTGGATTTCGTACTTCATAACACGATTATTCCCAGTGTAATGTTAGAAGTTCCAATGACTGCTATTGATATAGATGGTGGAAAAAACGGAGGCGATAACGTTAATGAATACGACGAATTCAAGGTCTCCCCGGTATATGTAATCCTATATGACTTTATAGGTTCTAACCTGAATGTGCAGATTAACAGCAACTGGATATCAGTAGAAAATACATCTTCACAAGATTATCCTGGAGTAGATACTGTTCAGCATGATGTAATGTTTACCATGCAATATGCTGCCGTAAGCTCGATTACCTTTCGTGTAGGGGCAGAAAATGCTACAAATAGTACTGCTAACCGTTTACGTAGCGTGTATTTCAAAAAATTCAACTTTACAAATGCATCCGTACTGTCTCAATCACCAGTAATAAATTTTAACGGTAAGAAAGAAAAGAGTAATGTATCACTTAACTGGAAATTTACTTCTACAACTGGTATTAGTGGATATTCACTGGAAAGATCACTGGATGGCAAAGATTATTCAACTGTTACCTCTAAAAATTATGAAGGACAGGATATCCCTGAATCAAATTCTTATATTGATATCGCTTCAGGAAGTAGATCTTATGCCTATCGTTTGAAAGTAACGAATATGAGTGGTAAGGTTTCTTACAGCCAGGTGATCTATTTTAAAGATGATAATACAACCACTAATAAAGAACTGAATATTTACCCCAACGTTATTCAAAGTGGTGCTTCCGTTCAGGTAAACAGTGATGCAGCCATGAAATCAAAAGTTCAGGTAGTTGATTATGCAGGAAGAGTGGTTTATAATTCCGATGTAAATCTTACCAGGGGCGCCAACAGTTTTTATCTGGA
>JAJKIP010000170.1 GCA_021154405.1 Segetibacter sp.
AAATAGCTTATGCCAGCTGCATACCGTACTTATTGATTGTGGTAACATAAGTAAAATATTCGATGCCGATCTTCTTTTATACTTAATTCATTACTTTTTTCTCTACTCTTGCTGTTTTCTCTTCTTTCCTTAACATGACAATGGAAGGTCCCGATCCTGAAATACCGCCACCCAGCGCACCTGCCTCCTTACAATTTCTTTTCACTTCATCAAATCCCGGGATAAGAATGCTGCGAACCGGTTCGATGATCACATCTTCAAGAGATCGGCCAATAAGATCATAATCATTTTTCATAAAACCAGTAACCAGGCCAGCAATATTGCCCCACTGCCGAATGGCATCTTTCAGCAACACCTGCTGTTTTAATATTTGCCGCGCATCAGAGGTCCTCACTTCAATTTGTGGGTGAACCACCGTTACATGCAGATCAGGTGCAGGGATGGAAATAATATCCAGTGGATGGATTGAGCGGATCAGGCTCAATCCCCCAAGAATACAGGGTGCAATATTATCAGCATGTTTTACTCCGGATGCCAGCTTCTCTCCATTCATTGCCAGTTGCACCAGTTCATCCTTTGAAAATATATTGCCCAATAAATGATTGGCCGCTACGGCGGCACCAGCGGCACTGGCAGCACTGGATCCGATACCACTTCCTGGTTTTATGTGTTTCTCCATTATTACCTCAAATCCAATCTCACTATTATTAAGTTTTTCCATGGCAGCAAGGAATACTACTCCAGCCACATTCTTTTCGGGGTCTGTTGGAAGATTGAAATCATCCCTGTTGCTGATCACCACCTTTGGTTCATTCAGCAATTTTACTTCCATGATATCAAACGGATCATTCAATGCCAGTCCCAATATATCAAAGCCACATACAAGATTAGCTACTGTGCCGGGTGATTTAATCCTTACCTGTTCCATCCTTACTGAGTTTTAATTTATGCCTTGCTTGCCCGAATTACGTCAGCAAACACCCCACTGGCTGTTACCTCTGCTCCTGCTCCCGCTCCCTTTACAACCATGGGTTGTTCTGAATACCGGTCCGTATAGAATAACACCACATTATCTTTTCCGTATAAATGGTAAAGATCATGCTTTGGGTCTATATGCTGCAAACCTACCGATGCTTTCCCATTATCATAAGACGCCACAAATTTCAGTTTACAGCCTTCCTTATTCGCTTTTTCAAACAGTTTTTTAAAATGTTCTTCTTCCTTCACCATCGCCGCATAAAAATCTTCCACGCTGCCCTGCATGCACGAGGCCGGCATAAAAGAATTATTATCGATCTCATCCATCTCTATCTTTTCACCTGCTTCACGAGCAAGGATCATGATCTTCCGCATCACATCAGTGCCACCAAGGTCCAGTCGCGGATCAGGCTCTGTATATCCTTCATCCTGTGCCTGCTTCACCACTTCTGCAAATTTGCGGGTGCCATCATAATTATTAAAAACAAAATTCAGTGTACCACTTAGCACTGCCTGGATCTTATTGATCCTGTCCCCACTTCCTACCAGGTCATTGAGTGTGCCGATAACTGGCAGTCCTGCCCCCACATTGGTCTCAAACAGGAACTGGCAGTTGAACTCCCTGGCCAGGTCTTTCAATCGTTTATAGTTTTTGTAGGGTGAAGAGGCGGCTATTTTATTACAGGCAACTACGGAAATACTTTTTTGTAAAAGCTGATCATACACTTCTGCTACCTTATCATTGGCGGTCACATCCACAAAAATGCTATTGCGCAGGTTGCGACTGATAATACCATCTACAAATTTCTGCAGATCGGCCTTTTGCCCCTTTTGCAGTTTCTCCTTCCAGTTATCCATTGGTATTCCTTCTTCTTCAATAACCATATTCCGGCTATTGCTCAATCCCACAATCCTCACCTGTAATTTCAATTGCTCCTGGAGAAATTTGACCTGTTTTTGCAACTGACCCAGGAACTTTGATCCAACATTTCCTGTGCCTGTAATAAACAGGTTTACCTGTTTATAGGTTGTTTCAAAGAATTCTTCATGGAGTACGTTGATTGCTTTGCGTACATCCTGTGTAGAAATGACAGCCGAAATATTCTTTTCAGAAGATCCCTGTGATATGGCACGGATATTCACTCCATTTCTGCCCATTGCACCAAACATTCTTCCACTGATACCCGGATGACTTTTCATGTTCTCACCTACCAGTGCAACAATGGATAACCCATCCTCTATCTTCAATGGTTCAACTTTTTGCAGGGTTATTTCATTGGTAAATGCAGCATCAACTGCCAGCTTGGCTTTTTTCGCTGCAGCTTCTTCAATACCCACACAAATGGAATGTTCCGAAGAGCTTTGCGTGATCAGGATCACATTGATCTTTTCATTGCTCAATGCTTCAAACAGTCTTTTGGAAAACCCAGGTATACCGATCATCCCACTTCCTTCAAGACTGATCAATGTAATATTATTGATGCTGGATATTCCGCGCACAATATTTCCATTTTTGGTGGAAACAGATTCAATCAAAGTCCCTTCATCCGCTGGAGCAAATGTATTCTTGATCCATACAGGGATATCCTTTGTCATTACTGGCTGAATGGTGGGAGGATATATAACCTTGGCTCCGAAATGTGATAGCTCCATCGCCTCCTGGTAAGAAATATGCGGTATGATACGTGCATTGCTGGTAAGCCGGGGATCCGCGGTCATCATTCCACTTACATCAGTCCATATTTCCAGGATAGAAGCTTTGACTGCAGAGGCAATGATTGCTGCTGTATAATCTGACCCGCCTCTTCCCAACGTGGTAGTAATTCCATTTTTATCAGCTGCTATAAATCCCGGGAGCAGGAACAGGTCTCCGGTAGAACTGGTAAAAAAAGAAGTTATTTTTTTATTGGTTAAAGTAAAATCAACTTCGGCTGCTGTAAATAGAGAATTGGTCACGATCAATTCCCGGGAATCCTTCCACCAATTGGCAATTTTCTCTGCACTGAGTTTGGCGGAAATGATCTGGGAAGAAAGCCATTCACCATAGCTGCTGATCCTGTCTTTGGAACGTGGTGTCAGTTCTCCCAGTAAAAAGATACCATTGCAGATATCTTCTATTTCATTACAGGCCTTTTTTACCAGACTGAGCAACTGGCTTTGATGTGCAATAGGTAACAACTGCTTTACTGCTTCCAGGTGCCGCTGCTCTATGATTGATAGTTTGTCTTTATAAGCCTCGCTGCCTGCGGCTGCCAGCTCTGCTGCCCCTAACAGAAGGTCCGTCACACCTCCCAATGCTGAAGCCACTACAATTGTTTTTCTCCCGGTAATTATGGGAGCTGTTCGTTCCTTTATAATGCTGACGACCTTATTGATATTTTCTGCGTTGGCTACTGAAGTGCCGCCGAATTTTAAAACCTGCATAAACTGCTGAATTGTTGGTAGTAAATGATTTTCACTGATAAGAATAAACCACCCTTTGTGGAGTTAAGCCTGCTGCCCAAGTTTATAATATGGTAATTACAATCCGCTTTAGCGGATTGTTGTAGTTGTTGATGTGGTAACAGATGATGCAAATGAATGTGCATTCATCGATGGAGTGTGTGTAATATGGTTAATTGATCTTACCACTTTCTTACTATGCGTCGAAGATACCTGGAAATTACGAGATTAAAAACTTTTGGGTCAAAATCTGACGGCTATTGGCCAGGGGCTGAGAGCTATTAGCCTTTAGCCAATAGCCACTGGTTATTTACTATTATCAACAAGAGATTCAGCAGCCTTCTTCACACTTCCATGCTGCAATAACAACTGTTTGGTTTTATCATAATCTTTCAGCTTCAGTCTTTCCATCAGCATTTTTACGCCCCGGTCAACCAGTTTCTCATTTGTCAGTTGCATATTCACCATTTTGTTATCCTCTACCCTGCCCAACTGGATCATTACTGTAGTGGAGATCATATTTAAGACCAGCTTTTGCGCAGTACCGCTTTTCATCCGGGTACTGCCAGTCACGAATTCTGGTCCAACTACTACTTCAATTGGGAAATCAGCCACCGCACTCACCGGAGAACCCGGATTGCAGGAAATGCTACCTGTTATAATTCCATGTTTGCGGCACTCATTCAGCGCACCGATCACATAAGGCGTGGTACCACTGGCTGCAATACCTATTACCACATCACGTGATGAAACTTTGAAAGCCTGAAGATCTTTCCAGCCCTGTTCCGTATCATCCTCCGCAAATTCAATAGCGGTGGTAATTGCTTTTTCGCCACCGGCTATCACCGCATTTACCAGACCATAAGGAACACCATAAGTAGGTGGGCATTCGCTGGCATCAACTACTGCCAGCCTTCCGCTGGTTCCTGCGCCTATATAAAATAATCTTCCTCCCATGAGCATCTTGTCGCTGACTGCTTCCGTTAATTTTTCAATGGCGGGAATAGCTTTGGCAACAGCAAATGGTACTGTCTGGTCCTCTTTATTAATATGGGTCAGTATCTCTCCTACTGACATGTTCTCCAAATGATGATAAATACTTTCCTGTTCGGTGATTTTTTCAAAAGACATACGCCGTTCTTTTAACTATGATAGTCCAGTAAAGCCTGGATTGGTTTCTTTATTACTTTCCCCATCTCAAACTCATAACTTTTGCAAAGCTGCTGCAAGACATCCTTAAATCCAAATGCAATACTCCCCACAAAATTGATAGGATAACGCCAGGCCTCTGAATATTTGCATAAATGGAAGAAATAAAACTCATTGAGGCCGTCTTCGATGATGTTTTCAATCATATAATGTCCGCGGTTTTCTGCAAGGAAGAGCGCAAAGGAAGCCAGGTAACGGTTCGGAAATGGTTTCCTGTATACATTTTCCAGGATCTCAGCCCTGTCGGTATTATATTTCTTTGTAAACCGGTAATGCAGGTCTTCATCAAAAGTCTCATACAAATAATACTGGATCACCTTTCTGCCCAAATAGGCACCACTTCCTTCATCCCCCAGTGCATAGCCAATTCCGGGCCTGCTTTTTACAATTTTCTTACCGTCATAATAACAGGAGAACATTCCTGTGCCAAGGTTACAGGCAATTCCTTTGTCGTGACCACAAAGTGCACGGGCAGCTCCCATCAAATCGTGGTCCGCATAAATATAGGAACCGGGAAAGACTTTCTTCAATACCTTCTTCATCAACTGCACATTTTTGGGATCAAAAAGGCCCGTTCCATAGAAATAAACCTCATCAATTTCTGTCTTAAGCCTGGGAAGAAGTTCTTTTTGCAGTAATTCCTGGATGGCTTCCTGAGATAAAAAATAAGGGCTGATACCTTTGGTGGTAATGATCTTTCGCTTGTCACCCAACAGCAAGCCCCATTCAACCTTGGTGGCACCGCTGTCTGCTATTAATTTTACTGAACCCATTGGCAGTTTAATGGTTGTTATTATGGTTTTGTTTTCATTTCCCCCGTTTTGGTTACAGGGGGTGGATTCGGGTAAAAGAACCATAACCTACAAAACCATAAACAATTAACTTTGTCTATTTTGCGCCAAATTACATTAAAGTTTAAGGATGGGAAACAAAAAATTGCAGGTCTGGCTACCACTTCTCTTCTCCATTGTCATGATTGCAGGAATGTTCTTTGGGTACAGGTTAAACGGAGGCGGAAAAGGCAATGGGTTCTTCAAAACCAGCAAGCCCACCTCAATCCAGGAAGCTGTTGACCTGATCAGATTGAAATATGTAGACCCCGTTAACCTTGATTCTTTACAAACCGGGGCCATCCAGGAAATGATGAAAGAGCTGGATCCTCATTCGGTGTATTTTCCTCCTGTTGAATTAAAAGCAGCAAATGAAGACCTGGCAGGAAATTTTGAAGGTATCGGTGTTGAATTCAATATTTTCAGCGATACTGTAAATGTTGTTTATGTAATGCCGGAGGGACCCAGTGAAAAAGCAGGTTTGCAGATCGGTGACAAGATCATTAAGGCCGATGATTCTTCGTTAACGGCTCCCAATATTTCAATCACAAAGATCAGGGAACATATCCGTGGTCAAAAAGGCTCGGTAGCAATATTGACAATTCTCAGAAATGGTCAATTGAAAAC
>JAJKIP010000171.1 GCA_021154405.1 Segetibacter sp.
AAAGAAGGATTTGATTACCTGGATGCACCTATTCGCCGCATTACAGCCGCGGATGCACCGCTGCATTATGCTCCTAACCTGGTTGCTGCCGCATTACCTGATGTGCCCAGAACGGTTAAACTAGTTAAAGAGGTAATGTATCTTAATAAGTAATAACCAGCGCCTACACCCTCTATATTACCAACATACTGTTGATAACAGCCTCATTATAGGCAGAGTATCGTAAAAGTACTCGTGATAATTTTTTGAAATGCCATGCAGCGTTTTGCCACATAATATGCATCTTTGTTATGGTTTTTCATAGGATATTGGATTTTAAAAGCGAGGCTGGATTTCTATCCGGCCTCTTTACATTTATACACTTACCCACCCGCCTGTACAGCGCATCACTCCTGTATCACCTGATTCATCTATTTTTGCGCCTAAATATGATTTTTAATGGCTGATATATTGATTATTGATGATGAAAAGGCGATCAGGAAGACCTTGACTGAAATTCTTTCCTTTGAGGGTTATAAGATTGATGAAGCTTCTGATGGCGAGGAAGGATTAAAGACGTTTAAAGAAAAAACCTACGACGTAGTCCTTTGCGATATTAAAATGCCCAAACTGGACGGTATCGAATTCCTTCAGAAAGCAGGCGAGATCAATCCGGATATTCCAATTATAATGATCTCTGGCCACGGTAATATTGAAACTGCCGTGGAGGCAGTAAAGAAGGGCGCCTATGACTATATTTCCAAACCCCCGGACCTGAACCGGCTTCTGATAACAATCCGGAACGCGATGGATAAAAGCAGCCTGGTTACCGAAACCAAAGTGCTTAAACGCAGGGTAAGTCGCGTACAGGAAATGATCGGCGGTTCTGCCGGCATGCAGAAGATCAAGGAGACGATTGAAAAAGTGGCACCAACAGATGCGCGAATCCTTATCACGGGAGAAAATGGAGTTGGAAAGGAACTGGTTGCCCGATGGATACATGAAAAGAGCAATCGCGTAAGTGGACCACTGGTAGAAGTAAACTGCGCAGCCATCCCTTCTGAACTGATCGAAAGTGAACTTTTCGGTCATGAGAAAGGTTCTTTTACCTCTGCCATTAAACAAAGAATTGGCAAGTTTGAGCAGGCTAATGGCGGTACATTATTCCTGGATGAGATAGGGGATATGAGCCTGAGTGCCCAGGCAAAGGTCCTGCGTGCGCTACAGGAAGGGAAAATAACACGAGTAGGAGCCGATAAAGATATTAGTGTTGATGTACGTGTGATTGCAGCTACCAATAAGAACCTGTTGCAGGAAGTGGATGCCAAAACTTTCCGGCTTGACTTATACCATCGCCTGAGTGTAATTCTTATTCATGTACCATCTCTTAACCAGCGCAGGGATGATATACCTGTTCTGGTTGATCAGTTTCTGGATGATATTTGTGCAGATTATGGGATCGCCCGCAAGAATATTGATGATGATGCCATCAAAATGCTCCAGGAATATGACTGGACTGGTAATATCCGGGAACTGCGCAATGTGGTAGAACGGCTCGTGATCCTGTCAGCAAAAACCATTACCGTAGATGATGTAAAAAGCTATGTAATGCCCAGGTAATTTCCTTTCATCCATTTTAAGAAAAGATATAGGACCCGGTCCATTTATTCATCTATTTTTGTCCGTTAAACTATCTACGGCTCATGCCTTTAAAACATTTACTCATCGTTTACCTGATTGGTACTTTACAGGTCTTCTTACCCTCATTTGGATTGGCCAAATTGTTTCCCAAAGCGGGGCAGGAAGCCTGGAAAGCCTATGTACCTTTTTATAATACATGGATCATACAGGGTGTTAACCAGCGACCGAAGCATTGGGTCTTCTGGCAATTCATTCCAGTAGTAGGATGGTTTATTACACCGGGAATCTTTATAGAGTTTGCCAAAGTGTTCAATCGCTTTCGTCTTCGTGAGCATACCATGGCTGCCCTGTTGCCTTTCTTTTATTTTCCATGGCTGGCATCCAGGAAAGATCTGAAATTTGTTGGTCCAGAAGTAGTGAGAAAACATAAAAAGAAAGCGTGGAGGGAATGGGTGGATGCAGCCATTTTTGCCATAGTAGCTGCAACACTGATCCGCACTTTTGTTTTTGAAGCCTACGTTATTCCGTCCGGTTCGATGGAAAAAACTTTATTGATCAAGGATTTTCTTTTTGTAAGCAAGTTGAGTTATGGACCACGTATTCCCAATACACCATTGTCTGTTCCTTTCGTACATAATTACCTTCCTGTTACCAATGGCAAATCTTATTCAACGCTTATTCAATTACCTTATACACGCTGGTTTGCCACTTCCCCCAAGCGAGGTGATGTAGTAGTATTTAATTTCCCTGCAGGTGATACCGTAATACACGCTGAACATTTTGAATCGGCGAAACCATATTATGAATTGCAGAGGGAAGCCGCTGCGGGAAGCCCCAATGCCAAAATGATTTTGGAAGACCGTGATAATTATCCGGTAGTGGTACATCCTGTTGACAAAACAGATAACTATATCAAACGTTGTATTGGTGTTGCAGGGGATGTTTTGCAAATTATTAATGGCAATGTATTGATCAATGGCCAGGTGCAGACGGCGCCACGGTATTCAGACAGAAATTATACCGTTACAGTGAAACCCAATGAGTTCCTTGACAAGAATTACCTGGAAAGTCTGGGTATACTCATCAATGAAAGTGTGGATGAGGATGGAAACATGACATCTGATCTTAAAGGCGGTGCGGGCGGCGTTTATGATATTAACCTCACTGCAACCGAAAAGGAATTATTGTCAAAGTCGGAAAAGGTAAAAAGTATCGAACCTTACTATATTACTTCTCTGGATATCACAGGCTTATTCCCATATGATACACTTCATAAATGGTCCATTGATAATTACGGACCTGTTTGGATACCTAAAAAGGGAGCATCAGTAAATTTGAATGATTCCAGCTATTCAATTTATGTACGTGCCATTCGTAATTACGAGCACAATGATTTCTATCAGAAAGATGGTCATTATTTTCTGAATGGGAAAGAGGTAACAAGCTATACCTTTAAGATGGATTACTACTGGATGATGGGGGATAACAGGCAGGGATCCCAGGACAGCCGCTTTTGGGGCTTTGTTCCAGAAGACCGGATTGTAGGCAAGGCCTGGATGATATGGTTCAGTTGGGATAGTGGGCCCAGATGGAAACGATTATTCAGGATCGTCAAATAATATTCTCCGGATGCATAAGAAGTATGAATTTGATTACGAGTCTTATGATGACAGCAGTGAATTGAGGCCGGAAGACCAGGAGCTGCTGTCAAAGGCACGCGCAATAACTGCGCAGGCGTATGCACCCTATTCACAATTCTATGTTGGGGCCGTGGCCAGGCTGAAGAATGGACAGTTCGTAGCGGGCACTAACCAGGAGAATGCGTCCTACCCGGTTGGGATCTGTGCAGAACGGGTATTATTGGGGAATGCCGCCATGTTATATCCCGGAGTTCCTATTGACACCATTGCCATTAGTTACAATAGCGAACAGGTAGAACCTGCTCATCCAATATCTCCCTGTGGTATGTGCCGCCAGGCACTACTGGAATATGAGACCAGGACATTGGAACCAATCCGTCTTATCTTAAGTGGCCAGGAAGGGAAAGTATTTATTATTAAAACAGTTGCCGCATTATTACCATTCGCATTTACAAGCAGTGAACTACAGTAAGATCTTTAAAAAAGCGTCTGCACTCCATACGCGAACTTCAATTCATGTTCCAGCAGCCATTTCTTTCTCCATAGACCTCCACCATAACCTACCAGGTCCCTGTTAGAGCCGATTACGCGATGGCAGGGTACAATGATCGCAACATTATTACGTCCATTGGCACTGGCTACAGCCCTTGTGGCCTTTCTATCGCCAGTCTTAAGTGCAAGGTCAAGATAACTGATGGTCCTGCCATACGGGATGGTCATCAGCAGGCTCCATACTTCCTGCTGAAAAGAAGTGCCCTCCTGGTTGATCACCAGTTCAAAAACTCTTCTTTCCCCATGAAAATATTGTATCAGCTGTTCTATGCACTGGATAATGGCAGGAGGCATGTCTTTTTTACTGGCCGGTGCTTTTTGTGTTGTATCATGAAAAGTAACCTCGCTGATAAAATCATCAGTGCCAGAAATCTTCAGCATTCCTACCGGAGAATGATAATATGTGGTGTATTGATCAGGCAATCTTCATTCCGTTGGTGACAGCTTGTGATGGTTGCAATAAAATTACGTTTTTGTTTTCATCATATACGCCCAATACGAGGCATTCACTGATAAAATCGGCTATCTGTTTGGGTGGAAAATTCACGACTGCAATGATCTGCCTGTTCAACAGGTCCTCCTTTTTGTAATATATAGTGATCTGTGCTGATGATTTTTTAGTACCCAGTTCTGTTCCAAAATCAATCGTTAGCTGGTATGCGGGTTTTCGCGCCTTGGGAAAATCCTGCACAGCAATAATTGTCCCGGTGCGGATATCAATCTTTTCAAAATCATCCCAACTGATGGTCATTATTTCATAATTTGCCGTAAACTTACTCTTTGTATCTTAAATTAAAATTTTTGCTGTATGACCCCTTATAAAAAAGAAACCGATAAATCAAGGAGGAAATTTATTCGTAATTCAGCCATCATCGGCAGCAGTTTTTTTATTGTACCCAGGCATGTGCTGGGACGTGGATTTGTTGCTCCCAGCGATAAACTGAACATTGGAGCCATTGGTGCAGGTGGTAAGGGTGGTGGTGATATCACTGAATTTGCCAAAAGTCCGAATGTAAATATTGTTGCACTTTGTGATGTGGATGACCGCCAGGCGGTGAAATCCAGAGAGAAATTCAGCAAAGCAACTTATTACAAGGATTTCAGGGAAATGCTGGATAAAGAAAAGAATAATATTGATGCCTGTAATATTTCAACGCCAGATCATACACACGCAGTGGCCACATTAGCCGCAATGCAGCTGGGCAAGCATGTATACACACAGAAGCCATTGACACATGATATCTATGAGGCAAGGATGCTGACAGAAGCTGCAAAACGATACAATGTAGTTACCCAAATGGGTAACCAGGGATCTTCTGGTGATGGTGTACGTCAAATGAAAGAATGGTATAAAGCCGGCCTGATCGGAGAAGCTACAGCCATTCATGTATGGACCAACCGTCCTGTATGGCCCCAGGGAATCGCAAAGCCTGTTGGCAAAGAAGAAGTACCTGCAGAATTAAACTGGGACCTTTGGCTCGGAACTGCAAAATGGGAGGAATACCACGCAGCTTTATTACCTTTTAACTGGAGAGGTTTCTGGACCTTTGGTACCGGCGCATTGGGAGATATGGGTTGTCATCTTATTGATCCTGCATTTAATACGGTGGGACTTGGGTATCCTTCTGAAGTAGAATGCAGCGTGGTTGATTTTTATGAGAAGATGTGGACACCGGTATATCATCCGGAAAGTGCTCCTCCTTCATCATCTTTAAAATTCAAATTCCCAGGCAAGAATGGCAAAAATGATGTGTACCTGTACTGGACAGATGGTGGTATTTTACCTGAAAGGCCAGCAGAGCTGGGACCCGATGAAGCTATGGGCAACGGTGATGGCGGTTGCATTATAACTGGCACCAAAGGAAAGATCATGTGCAATTGCTATGGCGCCAATCCAACGCTTCTCCCGACTTCAAAAACAAAAGACATAAAAGTTAAGGAAACGCTGGCACGCGTTCCGGAAGGCCATTATATTCAATGGGTGAATGCCTGCATGGCAGGTTTTGGCAAAAAGGAAGTGAGTTCACCATTCAGTTATGCCGGCCCTCTCACAGAGACTATTCTCATGGGTAATCTTGCACTGAGAGCCTGGAATATAAAAGAAGGGAACAAATTCACTGGCAGAAAGAAATTACTTTGGGATGCACAGAACATGAAGGTTACGAATTATGATGCTGCCAATGAATTTGTAAAAAGAGAGTACAGGGATGGATGGAAGCTGAGCTTCTAACGAACATAGCTGCGGAGCATCCAGGCCATTTTCTCATGTTGTTTCATGATGCCTGTTGCGAAATCAGCAGTTCCCTTATCCTTGTATTTGTCTTCAAAATCCCCAATAAGTTTACGAAGCCTTACGATAAGAATCTCATGATCACCTTCCAGATTTCTGATCTGGGAGGTTTGATCAGTGGGAGGCGCCGGTTCATCCAGCTCAGCCAGTTTAAGAATTTCTTTTAACCGGCCTTCGGCAAAGTGGCCAATTGTGCGAATGCGTTCTGCGATCTCATCAATCATTTCAGCAAGCTCGGTGTATTGAGCCTCGTATAGTTTATGGAATTCCATAAAACTGGGACCTTCCACGCTCCAGTGATAATTGCGTGTTTTGTTATAAAGAACATGCTCGTCTGCAAGCAATTTATTTAATTCAGTTGCTACCGCCTGGCGGTTCTTGTCGGAAATGCCAATATTTACTTTCATAAAAAGGATTGGGAATTAGTGAAAAATAATGGCAATTTAATCCAAAAGTGATGCCAGTGCCATTAATTCTTTTTGCTTGTACTCATCTTTGTCAGTAGTAAAGCATTTTGCTAATTCTTCCAGCAGGTGTTGAATTACTTTTTTATTTTTCCGCGGTCTGAAGTAGGCATCTACGGGAGGTACTGCTATCCGCTTGAAATAGCTCTCAACATCCTGATGAGTGAAAACCTGTCCGGTGGTGGGATCTATGAAGAATTCAATCTTTTGCATGGGATTGATGAGGTTCTCATCTGAATATCCCGGTTTGAAATAACCGAGAATAAACTGGCGTGGAAGATTGATGGCCCTTACAGGAATATCCAGCAACTCACACAACAGGAGATAGAGGATACCATTGCTGAGCTGGTTGCCACGTTTTGCTTCAAGGGTTTTATGCAACAGGAATTCATTAGGCTCTTTATAATTGATCTCGCTGCCCTTTAAACCATAATAGCTATAAAGTATGCTGGTGACTATATTGATCTGCTCAAGCGGAGTGAGGTAATTGTTCAGTTCCAGCCAGATATTGCGGCGCACTTTCTCTATTTCCTGTAATACGGGAGTAGTGGAAAGATCGGGGTATTGAAATTTGCTGACAAGAAGAGAGCCGAGAATCAGGTCATGATGGCCGGAAACATTCCATTGACGTACATCTTCTGTAAGGTCTCTGTAGTGTAATTTGTGAATGAGTAATTCAATCCTTTCCTGTGCATAACCATCCGGGGTAGTTTCCCAAAGGTGTTCAAGATTAGGAATTATTGGTTTGCCGTAGTCAACGATCTTTTGAGAAATGGCATTGAATACTTCTTCATCAGGGTCATCAATGAGGTGGAAAAGGGCTGATATTTCTTTGTTCGTTTCCATGGTGGTGGTTATTCGCTATAGCTATTCACTCACAATTTCTTTATAGACAGGCAAACGTAATAGTTAAACTTTTCCACAGATGGGGAAAGGATGCGAATGATTGGCATCCTGGAATGTACAATACCAAAACTATTCCATTTTCTTCGCAACAAGCATCCAGTCCCAGGGATTGGGGTGTTTAAGCCATTTGGGCGGCTTTACAAATTCAGTCTTCCAGCTGTATTCGATCTTTTGAATGGATTCAATGGAAAGTTTCTGGAGTGATAATAAAAGATCCAGTTCTTCCTGTAAAAAATGTTTGGTAGGCACCTGGTCAATATCTGCATGGCCCTGGAGAAGATTCCTGTATTTTTTTGATCCTGCTTTGGCAGAAAATTTTTTAGCAAACAGGTCTTCATCGATCTTCCATCTGTTTTGAATGATATGGGTCATCATCCAGGATTCAAGTGACGGTACAACCAATACCAGGTGGCCGCCTTTTTTAATAATGCGGGAAAGGTTCTTAAAAAAATTATCTCTTTTTTTAACTGAATCGGTAAGTATTGCATTAATGCAGACTGCAACATCACATTTCGGCAATTTTATTTTTTCCGCCGACATATCTCCTCTTATATAATCAACATTATTGTATTGCGGATATGTTCTTTGGGCTATTGCCAGATTCTCTATCGAAATATCCAGCGCTAATACCTGTTTGAAAGCCGGGGCAAGTACCGGTATCCATTTGCCAACCGCGCACCCGATATCAGCCACCGTTTTGGAAGGAGAAGCCCTTTTGATGATTGCGGAGCGAATGATGCTTTTTTTGTCATTTTTCAGCACATCAAATATCTCTTCGTTATAGTCAGGCGCTATTTTTTCCCAGTAGTTACGGTCCATGTTTCAACTAGTTTTCCACATATTATAGTTTGGTGTACTTTATGCTTAATGCTGGGTAAGATAAGCTAAAAACCTTTATAACCACGGTATAATGATGCCATTAGCCGGTTATCGGCACAATCCAGCTGCATCAAGATTTTACCCGTGGAAACAATCAAGTTCCTGTCCCGTGTTATGCGGGGCAGGGCTTTTTAAAGATCAGCACCAGGTGTAAAATAAATAGGTAAATTAATAACCGTTAATGCGGAATGATACCCTATTTATTTTACATTTTTTATTATAGCCTTATTGCATGCTGCTACAAAAATTCATTATGAAAAATGTAATAGAATAAATATCCATTCGTTTACAATAGGAATTTCAGCCGAGCCTTACTCCACCGAAGAACCTTTGAATACACACCATAGAAGATACACCAGTCTTACTCCACCTGAGTAAAAAAATAACCTGTCAATTTACCAAGTAGATCTAACCAACGCTGAATGCTTAGGGCTGTCCCGTTTGATAGGCGGGGCCTCATCTCTATTTATTATTTAAACAATTGTAAACATGAAACATTTACTGCGTGCATGCCTTGCTTTGAGCATTGCCATTGCCATTCTCTTTTCGTGCTCGAAAGAAAACAGTAGCAAAGACGCTGACGCCGTTCCTGAAGGCCAGCAAAGAGTAAAGATCTTCCTGTCAGATAACCCTGTAAATTTTGATGCTGTATATGTTGATATACAGAAGGTGGTTGTTCAGGTCATTCCTGACAGTTGCCGTGGCAGGGGCGATAGAAATGGCAATGATTGCTATGATGATGATGAATATCGTTGCTCCATTTGGGATACACTGGATATCCGTTCAGGTGTATACAATCTTCTGAATCTTTCCAATGGTGTAGATACAATTCTTGCCAATGGGTTAACACTACAGGGAAGGGTGAACAAGATCAAACTGGTACTTGGTGAAAACAATTCCGTTGTTATTGACAGCGTAAGTTATCCGCTTACCTTATGGGGAAACCAGCATTCCGTTTCGATCAATGTCAGAGGTGCGGATATCGATTCACTTACACCGGGTGATCTTCAACTCTGGCTGGACTTTGATGCCGGTGGTTCCATTGTGAAGGTGAGCAATAATCATTTCGTATTAAAACCCAGAATAAAAGTATTTGTGCCGGACAGAACAGCCAGCATAAAAGGTAAAGTATTGCCAGGAGAAGCCAAAGCCGTAGTATCTGCAATAGCGAACGGCGATACCCTGGTGGCGATTCCCTATTCCCATAATGGTGAATTCAAGATCAGGGGATTGACGGGATCATCTGCGGTAGTATTTATTAATGCTACTGCGGGTGGTTACCGGGACACAACGTTAACGGGAGTTACGTTACAAGCTGGAAAAGCAACTGATATCGGATCGATACAATTGCGCCGTTAATAATCCCGTGAAAACTATCAAAGCCTCTTCGCTATGGCGGAGAGGCTTTTTATTTGCCATGGTTCACGCGCCTCACGAACCATGGCAAATAAAAAGTATGTGGTTCGTGAGGCGCGTGGATGAACCTCGCGTGAATCACGGAAGCTATTTCTTCTTTTTTGGAGATGCTTTTTTTGTAGCAGGCTTTTTGGCAGCAGCTTTTACTGGTGTACCCTTTGATTCAGCAGGCTTCTTTTCCTTTTTCTTTTTGCCGAAGGCATTGGGGATCTGGGCTACCACCCATTCCTTCACTGTATCAACGGAGATATCCTTTAATTCATCTGCTGTATACTTTGATTCATCTGCTTTACGAGGCAACTTGATGATCTTCTTTCCCCATTTCACTACAGGACCCCAGCGCGCATTTTCAATGGAGATCTTGTCATCAGGCCAACGCTGTATATAACGGTTTTCTTCTTTTTTGACCTTGTTAGCTCTCAATTCATCGATATCCGATTTGGAAAGATTATCGAAATCATATCGCTTGGGCACATTGATGAACATGCCTTCCCATTTCAGATATGGACCAAATCTGCCTTTGCCTTTGGTTACGGGTTTGCCATCATAATGCGCAATGGGAGCATCAGCCAATTGTTTCTCCTTGATCAATTCAATGGCTCTATCCATATCCACTTCCAGGGGATCTTCTCCTCTTGGAATAGTAATAAACTGTTCTCCAAATTTTACATAGGGACCGTAAGGACCACGGTTCACATAAACCTCTTCTCCTTCGTATTCACCTAATGTAAGCGGCAATTTGAAAAGATCCAGCGCTTCTTCAAGTGTAATCGTCTCAATACTTTGTCCGGGCTTTAATGCGGCAAAGAATGGTTTTTCTTCCTCATTGGCTTCTCCGATCTGCAGCATAGGCCCAAAACGACCCATCCTGGCAACGATCCTTTTGCCACTCACCGGATCAATACCCAACTCTCTTTCGCCCTTGGCGCGTTCGGCTGTTTCAATGGTCTTGTCAACATCCTTTTTAAAAGGACTGTAAAAATCATCTATCATTTTGTTCCACTTCATCTTGCCCTCCGCCACTTCATCAAACTCTTCTTCAATGCGTGCAGTGAAACTGTAATCCATTATATCATCAAAGTACTGTTTCAGGAAATCTGTTACTACCAGCCCAAGATCCGTGGGAAATAATTTAGATTTTTCCGCACCGGTGTTTTCATGTTCAATAACTGTTTCAACCTTATTCTCTTTTAAAATCAATACACGATAATCCCGGGG
>JAJKIP010000172.1 GCA_021154405.1 Segetibacter sp.
GCAGAGCAGGCATGTCCAATCCTTCCGGTTCTCTTGCCACGCGGCCGGCAGTAAGACTCCAGCCTGCCCGTGCAGAATATGGATCTTTTGCTTTCATCCATATCTCCCGGAGACTTTCCTTATCAGGATGATCTTTTATTATATAGGAATTAAACCAGTCGGCCACACCCGTCCACCGGATTAATTTTACCATTCTCTCTATTTCACTTACTGATAATGACTTTGGTTTTATGATCAATATGGCCAGCTGTTGTGCATCCAGGTTACCGGTTTCCCAGAGTTCCATAGCCAATGCCGGGTCGATCTTGATTGCTTTAGCGATAATGCGGATATCGCCATTCTTTACACCATACTGGTTGTCATCAGCGCCTGATTTTTTATTTTGCAGGCGCACCCGCTCGGATCCGAGTGATTTTAGTTTGTCGAGTGCCTGTTTCAGTGTCATGGTATGGGTGTCTTAGATTTCACGATTAAATCGAGAATCTAAAATAAGAAAAATGCAAGGACTGACACTGAATTGTGTTTAATTGAATTTAAAAACTCCCAGCACAAAAATGGTTAGAAAAAGGACCAACTGTACCAGGTAGTAAGTTGTTACCTTACGCTGTAAACCAGCTGCATTTACTTCTGCGGTCACCATCCCTTTCACACGTTTCTCAAGAATATTGATCACGATGTTTATTATAATAACCAAAATTACCAGCACCATTTTTATTCTGAACCAGAGTTGCTCACCAAAAGCCCCTTTGGTTAAATACATTATATATATTCCGGAAAGAAGCAATAATCCAATTCCGAGTCCTGTAATTCTCGGAAAGCGGGAAGACAGTTCAACCAGGGTCAATGCCTTAACACGGTTGGTTCCATAAGCTTGCCAGAAGCGACGGTTCACCAGAAAACTGACGAATGTTGTTCCCGCTGCCACACTAATTCCTGTAATATGAACGAATAAACTAAATAGATACAGATTCATGGTCTTTTCAATTTTGACACGAAATTGACAGTGTTTCTCATATTTCATTTACATTTAATGGAGTCAGATTTATATTTGCGGGAAATGCCATTTGAGTTAAAACATATCGCCACTAACCAGGTCCTTCACGGCAGTGATGTATCTAATCATGATCTGAAGGGATCTGAGCTGATTGAAAGCACCGATCGGATTGAGCTTCCTTTTGCCAATGCTGTATTATCGCACTGGCGCTTTGAAGGGATTAATATGATCCATACTGACTGGCATTATAAGAATACGCATACCAATATGGCTTTTAAGGCTGATTTGGATATGGTTCAGCTTCATTTCAATCTTAAGGGAAAAGTAAGTGTGAAGGCTGACCAGTTTGATAAACTGCTTGGGTTTGAACATAATCAGCATAATATAATGTACGGGAATGGTAATTCCGGTACAATAACCCATGAGCAGTTAAACACATCTCAGTTTATTGTTCAGTTTGCCCGTGATAATTTTTTGAAATTAACGGAGAATAGCAATGATACACTGAAGCGTTTTTCAGAAAAGATACTGGAAGGAAAACCGCTGATGATTTCTGAACAACATCAGGCTATTGAGATCCCTATGTTGCAGGCTATTGATGCTATCCTGAACTGTTCCTATCAACAGGGACTTAAAAAATTATTCCTTCTGTCCAAAGCGATCGAACTATTGGTATTACAGGCTGAATCATTTGACCGCCTGCAACCGGGAAAGAAATCAGTGGCCAGGAATGATTATGACAGAGATAGAATTCAATATGCGAGGGAATATGTGACCCACCATATCGACAATCCTCCCAGTCTTTCCGAATTGGCACGCATTGTTGGCCTCAATGAATATAAATTGAAGCACGGGTTTAAGGAGATGTTCCAGACAACTGTTTTTGGTTACCTGGCGGAAAAGCGCCTGGAGATTGCCCAGGAATATTTATGTGATCCCAATAAGTCCATTACTGATATAGCGGATCTATTGGGTTATTCATCTATACAACATTTCAGTTTTGCCTTTAAGAAGAAATTTGGATATCCTCCGAAGGATGGGAGAGGCAATAGATGATACGCTCTTCAGGGAGATAGATCTGGAATCAGGATATTAGTTTGTTGACCCACAGATTTGTAGCAGCTACCAGTTCACTCATGATATCTCTCTTTCCTGCCTTGAATGAATGATCGGCTCCTTCTAACTTTACCAGTTTAGCTTTCTTTAGTGGCCTGGCTACTTTTCCAATCAAATCCATGGTAGCCAAGGCATCCCTTGTACCCTGCAGGAAAAGCATGGGAACTTTTACCTGTTTTAAGTGCTCCGCACGATCTATGGAAGGGTTACCAGGCTGATGAAGAGGAAAGCCATAAAAGATCAATCCCTGAACCGTTGCATCGGGATCAGCCGATAATAATTGTGAACTCATTCTTCCGCCAAAAGATTTACCTGCAACGAATAAAGGAAGTTTTGGAAATAATTCATGGGCCTTTGCAATGGCGGCTTTTATTGCCTGGTGAGCAACGGCTGGTGAATCTGGCCGGCCTTTCTTATTTTCTGTGAAGGGAAAATTGAATCGCAATGTAGCAATATCTTCTTCTGCCAACTTTGTTGCCAGTGTTTCCATAAAGATGTGATCCATACCCGCACCTGCACCATGTGCAAGCGTCATGATTGCTTTTGGTTTGGCAGGGATATAAGCTTTTCCAGAGACTTTTCCGATTTCTTTCGATACAGCTATTTTTAAAGACTTCTTCTGCATTCTGCAAATATCGAAAATATTATGGAGGCTGAGATTTTCGATATACTCATTTAATTAAGGGCTGGTACTTATACATCCTTGAGTTTTCCTCAAACTCTCTCCTTATATCAGTTCGCAGAACAGGGTTCTGAATATAGTCGATGATAGTCAATGCCATGATCTTCGAAGCCTGCATCATTCCTTTATGACCAATTGAATGGGCTGTAAAAGCAGCACCTTGCCATTGATGCATATTCACGCTACTGGGAAAGCTTCTAACAACAAAATATATTTCGGGAGCAAACCAGCTGGCCTCACCAATATCGCTTGAATAGCCATACATTTTATTATTCCTGGATGCGTCAATGAAGGGAATCAGCTGATCAGCAATTTATCCTTTTTTCGGTTGAGAAAGTCCTGCATTTGCAGTGAATAATTTATTTCGTCAGTTGTGTATTTGATCGGTCCCAATAATTCCATATTACTAAAAACCACCTTCATAGCTGTTACATTAGGCAGGAATTGATGATGCGCCCGATTTATTTTCAACTCCGCTTTTACAGTATTGTCGTTTAAATCATTTACCGCTTTATTTATTTCATTATACAATTGAATGGCATCAACCTGTTTTGCGCATTGGATCCGGAAATCCAGGATAACAGTATCCGGGGTGTGCGCCAGGTCATTCTCCCACTCTTTTATAGAATAGTTCAGCTTGATTGTTTCATTGGCGGATTGTTTTAAGCGCTGAACAACTCCTAATAAAATTTCAGCTGCACGCTGGCAATTGGCTTCAGCAATATTATCACGGATAATGTCCATTCTTTTAGAACTAAAAGTAATGGTGAAGTCGATGAGAGCATCCCATGTAGAAGTAGCCGCTGCTGTTACTGGAGCGGGATGCCAATAAAGGCTTAGATCCAGGTCATTGAAGTAACCATCTTTAGCCAGCCAGGCCCTTGTACCCAGGGTTCCTTCGGCCGTACTACCATGATAGCGAATAGTCCCTTTTAATTTTCCCTTTTTGATCAGCTCTTTTATGGCTACTGCTGCGGCAATGCTTCCAACTCCTAAAAGATTATGGGCTCCGCCGTGGCCGTATCCTCCTTTTATTAATTCTTCTCTGTACGGCACAGTTTTATTGGATGCGCCAGGGTCTGCATCATATTCGCCATATAATCCGATAATTGGTTTTTCCGTTCCATAACTGGCAATAAATACGGTTGGAAAACTGCTGATATTATGTTTTATTGAAAACCCCTCTATTTTTAAAAAGTCAGTGAGTAATTGAGTGGATTTGAATTCCTTAAAGGATGGTTCAGCGTATTCCCAAATGCTGTCACTCAGCCCTGTAAATCGGCTGCTGTTTTTATCAATGTATGTGACAACCTCCTTTTGCAATTTTCCAATAGCGGTTTGGGCATGTAATTCCGGCAGGGAAAATAGTGCAAGCAGTAGCAGGTGTGAAGACCTTCTCATATTTCAGTTTATTAAATGTAGCAGAATTGCAGGGTTGAACGTCTTTTTGATAAGGAAGAATCGACAAACGACAACCGCTTTTCGGCAAACTATCCGGAATCAGCTTCAATCAGGTTCTGAAATTGCCACACCAGGTGCAATTTGCTCCACAAAAAAATTATAGCTTTTTGTTATTTATTGTCGATCAGGTTTAGGTTGTTTTTCATTTTACCAACGGCATATACTTTGAGCCATTTATAATACCTCAGGTTGCCTGACGGATATTCCTTATACATTTCAACAATTATTTATGGATAAAAAACCATTTACGCGCCGCCAGGCAATTGGCGGTATTGGTGCCGGTCTTGCTACTCTGGTAGTAGCTCCTTCCTTTGCCGGCCAAACAAATACTAGTAATACTACCAATGATTTTCTTCCGCCTGACCTGGAAGACCCAACAATGAAATATCCAAAACCTCCCTTTGCGGAACAGATGCAGCCGTGGCCTGGATTGGCCAATAAAATGAATCCTGTACCAGATCATGGTGAAAAATCATATAAGGGTACCAACCGACTTGCAGGAAGAAAGGCGCTTATTACCGGAGGCGATTCAGGAATGGGTCTTGCTGCAGCAATAGCATATTCCAGGGAAGGCGCTGATGTTGCAATCAATTATTTACCTGCAGAAGAACAGGATGCACAGGAAGTGATTGCTCTTATTAAAGCAGCTGGTCGTAAGGGAATAGCTATCCCGGGAGATTTAAGAGAAGAAGCATTTTGTAAGCGAATGGTGGAAGAAGCAGTTCGCCAGCTGGGCGGTTTAGATATTCTTGTAAATAATGCCGGCCGGCAGCAAACTAAACCCAGCATACTGGACATATCTACTGAAGATTTTGACGCCACTATGAAAACCAATATATATGCTCCTTTCTGGACTATTAAGGCAGCGCTGCCCCATTTAAAGCCAGGGTCTGTTATCATTGGCACTACCAGTGAACAGGCCTATGATCCATCCGCTGATTTATATGATTACGCCCAAACAAAGGCAGCCACTATGAATTATGTGAAATCATTAGCTAAACAACTTGCACCAAAAGGAATTCGTGTAAATGGGGTAGCGCCTGGTCCAATATGGACCCCCTTACAGGTGAGTGGAGGAGCCACTATGGAGAAGTTAAAAAACTTTGGTGGTGACACTCCTTTTAAACGTCCGGGACAACCCGCGGAGCTGGCTTCCATTTATGTACAGCTGGCGGCAAGCGATGCCAGTTATGCTACAGGCCAGATATATGGTTCTTCCGGTGGGAAAGGACAGCCATGATAGGAGGGGCTTTATTTCTTTTTTTCTTCAGAAGGTCTCACAATCACGGCGGAATCCTCATATACTCTTGCAAATTTCGCTGAACTATCCTTTGCCTGTCGTCCTGTGGGTGTTGCATGTTCACCATCACTCCAGCGATAAATTTTTCGTTGATCCATCTGACTGATAGGAATCACCTTTGAATGCTTCATGAACTGATTTCTTACACCTTCCGCTGAACCACTGCTTTTTGGGTCCTGCTGCTGCTGCTGTGCGTGAAGGATTGCGGGTGCAAATACCAGTGATAGCAGAGCAATAACAATTGTTTTCATATTTCCATTTTCTAAAAGGATACAAATACATTGCCATGAGCAATTGCGATAAATCGGGCAGCAGCATTTTTAAGCTGTTAACGAATCCTTAAACCATTTTTGCAATTCTTGATCATAAATAAGTTTTATTTGCATTGATAATCTCATTTTTATCCCAATTAATTTGATGAATATGAATCTGAATGAGTTGATTATTAATCAGGATTACAAAGGAATAGACCAGGCCCTTTCCAATAACCCTGCTCTTGCGAATGAAGGAATTCCCTATGATGACTCCAACGCCACAAAAGCCCATCCGTTACACAGGATTTGCGACAGGGTATTTTCCAATTTAATAACTGATGATGAAGGAGTTGAAATAGCGAAGCTATTTCTTAAGCATGGAGCAAACATTAATGGGGATGGATTAATAGCAAAAAAGGATACTCCTTTATTGGCAGCATGCAGCCTGCATGGAGATCAGCTAGCCCTTTATTTTATTGAAAAAGGGGCTGACATCCATCATCCGGGATGTCACGGGGGCACTGCATTACACTGGGCTGCCTGGACAGGAAGACCGGTACCGGTAAAAAAGCTGGTAGAGAAAGGCGCGGAAATAAATAAGTTATGTATTGATTTTAGAGCAACTCCACTCTTCTGGGCCATACATGGTTTAAAGAATGGAGGATATGATAACATGAGTGATTGCGTGGAAATAGTGAACATCCTGCTAAAAGCCGGAGCTGATAAATCTATTCCTAATGGCAATGGATATAAAGTGATTGATTTGCCTGGTAATGATGACGTTGAACTGAAGGCTCTGTTGAACAAGAGCTAAAATCCCGAACTGAAACGATACAGCTCCTGTATCAAAACCGAACAGTTCGCATTGTCCGTACACCATAATTCGCACCAAATTAATAACTTGTACACTGGCACAATTTTCCATTCCATTATTGACTTCAGTGACAGCAAGTTGTGCGTTTCTCAAGCGTGAAATATAACCAGGATCCAAGGATCTTTTCTGTGGCCGTTCGCTAATTATAAAAACGCTATTGTTTTCACCACATCCATTTTAATTATGATCAGGAACTATTTCAAAGTTGCATGGCGCAATCTTATTAAAAGCAAAGGTTATAGTGCCATTAATATTGGCGGTCTTTCAGTAGGAATGGCAGTAGCCATGCTGATCGGTTTATGGGTACATGATGAATTGACCTTTAACCAATACCATAAAAATTATAAGCGTATTGCGCAAGTATGGCAACATGCCAATTTTAATGGTAAATGGGAATCTCAAACTGCCTGCCCTGCCTTGATGGGACCGGAGTTACGCGCCAAATTCGGTAGCGATTTCAAATATGTGGTCCAGGCTTCCTGGACGGGAGGTCATTACCTCACAATAGGAAACCAGACTTTTGAAAAAACGGGAATGTACTTTGAACCGGATGCTCCTCAATTATTTTCCCTTAAAATGATCAGTGGAACAAGGGCGGGTTTAAAGGATCCCTATTCAATCATGCTATCTTCTTCTGTTGCTACGGCGCTGTTTGGTAAGGAAGACCCGGTTAATAAAACAATCAAGTTTGACAGGGAATACGATTTAAAAGTGACGGGTGTGTATGAGGATCTACCGGATAATACCACTTTCAAAAATATCAGGATCATGATGCCCTGGGCGCTTTGGCTGACCCAAAACAGTTGGGCAAGGGACATGAAGGAACCCTGGGGAAGTAATTTTTCTCAAACCTTTGTGCAGATTGCTGATAACACAGACATGAAAAAAGTATCCGCAAAGATCAAAAACCTGAAACTGGATAATGTGGGTGCTGATGAAAAAAAATACCAGTGGATTGTTTTCCTTCACCCCATGAACAAATGGAATCTCTATAGTGAATTTAAGGATGGAGTGAATAAAGGAGGTAATATTCAATACGTGTGGCTATTTGGTATTATCGGAGTATTTGTTTTAATGCTTGCCTGCATCAATTTCATGAACCTTTCTACCGCAAGGAGTGAAAAGCGGGCCCGCGAAGTGGGTATTCGAAAAGCGATTGGTTCATTGCGCTGGCAGATCATTAAACAATTCTTTGCCGAGTCTTACCTCGTGGTTCTGCTCGCTTTTGTATTATCTATAGGCCTGGTGCTTTTATTGCTTCCAATGTTCAATGAAGTAGCTGCCAAAAAAATGGCAATACCCTGGAGCAGTTCATTTTTATGGATATCTGTTCTTGTTTTTATTTTATTGACCGGTTTGCTGGCAGGAAGCTATCCTGCTTTATATCTTTCTTCGTTCCAGCCATTAAAGGTGTTGAAAGGAACGTTCCGTGTGGGGAAGATGGCATCTGTTCCACGCAAGATATTAGTAGTAGCCCAGTTTAGCATTTCAGTAATGTTAATTATTGGAACTGTTATTGTTTACCAGCAGATCCAGCATGCCAAGAACCGACCTATTGGATATACACGTGCCGGATTGGTCAGTATGGGGATGGAGAAAGAAATAAAGGATCACTTTGACGCTGTTAGAAATGAGCTGGTAAGTGCTGGTGCAATTGTAGATATGGCGGCGTCAAACAGTCCGATGACAGAAGTGTGGAACAGCAATGGAGGATTTGAATGGGAAGGAAAGGACCCTTCTTTGGCTGTAGACTTCCCCAATAACAGGATCACCTATGATTTTGGTAAAACAGCTCAATGGAAAATAAAAGATGGTCGCGATTTTTCCCGTGAATTTGGAACTGACTCGTCTGCTTTCCTTATCAATGAAGCAATGGCTAAATTCCTTGGATTTAAAGAACCAGTTGGTAAAATTCTTAAATGGAACAAAGAGCCGTTTACAATAATTGGTGTGGTTAATGATATCATGCAGGAATCACCCTATTATCCTGTTCGTCCAACCTTATATACATTAGCCACTAAAATGGATTATGTATATAATCTGACGATGAGATTAAACCCCAGGCAGAATGCGAAACAATCCATTGCAAGTATAGAGCGAATATGGAAAAAGTATGTTGCTGATGTGCCGTTTTCTTACAAATTTGTGGATGATCAGTTTGGAAATAAGTTTGACCAGGAGGAACGCATAGGAAAATTGTCATTGTACTTTGCCATACTGGCAATATTCATTTCCTGCCTTGGCCTGTTTGGAATGGCAAGTTTTGTGGCAGAACAACGAACAAAAGAAATTGGTATCCGCAAAGTACTGGGAGCCAGTGTTCCGAATATATGGGGACTTCTTTCAAAAGAATTCATAATGCTGGTATTGATCTCCTGTATCATAGCCACACCAATTGCCTGGTATTATCTGAATGGCTGGTTAAAGGATTATGACTACAGGGTAAAGGTCCAATGGCAGGTATTTGTTGCAACCGCCATAGTTGCGCTGATCATTACACTGGTTACGGTAAGTTTCCAGGCCATAAGGGCTGCTATTGCTAATCCTACAAAGTCATTACGGACGGAATAATCTATTTCATGGCACATTTTTCAAGGTAGAATTGGTTTACTGTAATCATCCCAGACCTAAAAAAGTATTCGATGTTTAAAAACTATGTAAAGATTGCCTGGCGAAATCTGCTTAAAAGCAAGGTGTTTTCCTTTATAAATATTGCCGGGCTGGCTATCGGAATGGCGGTTGCGCTGCTGATAGGTTTATGGATCTGGGATGAGGTAAGCTTCAACTCACATTTTCCCAATCATAAAAAGATTGCCCAGGTAAGAATTCTTCAGACTATGAACGGGGAATCAGGTTCTGGCGATGCAAACGCCATTCCTGTAGGTCAGGCATTACGTAGCCGGTTTGCCAGCGATATTAAACGGGTTGCATATGTAACATGGAATAATGATCACCAGATCAAACTGGATGACAAAAACATAAGTGCTCCTGGTGTTTGGACAGAACCCGATTTTCCCGCCATGTTCAGTCTTGAAATGGTAGAAGGTAACCGTGATTTATTAAAAGATCCTTCAACTTTGTTGATCAGTAAATCCCTTGCAAAATCGCTTTTTGGAAATACCAGTGCAGTTAACAGAATTGTGAAGCTGGACAATAAGCAGGAAATGAAAGTGGGGGGAGTTTATAAAGATTTCCCACGAAATACTCAATTTTTCTATACCCATTTACTGCTACCCTGGAGTAACGAATTAAATGGGCTGAAGACAAATACCAGCTGGGAAAATCATTGTTGCCCTTTATTTGTTGAGTTAAATGAGAATTCCAGTTTCGATAAGACTACTGCCAAAATTATGAGTCTTCCTACTCCGTACATAAAGGAATGGAAGGAAGAGCTCTTTCTTCAACCGCTTGATCAGGTTCACCTGTATACAAAATTTGATAGGATGAAGGCCACAGGAGGACCAATTGATTTTGTCTGGCTTTTCGGGACCATTGGAATTTTTGTTTTATTACTCGCGTGTATCAATTTTATGAACCTGTCAACTGCCCGTAGCGAGATGCGGGCAAGAGAAGTAGGTATTCGTAAAACCATGGGATCATTGAAAAGACAGCTCATAAGCCAGTTTCTTCATGAATCAGCTGTATTCTCTTTTCTATCATTAATACTGGCTTTGGTGATCGTACAATTATCCTTACCATTGTTTAATGCAATAGCCGAAAAGAAAATGTCAATACCCTTCAGCAATCCTTTTTTTGGCTGGCAGCTCTGGGGTTCAGCTTATTTACAGGATTGATTGCAGGAAGCTACCCTGCATTTTACCTATCTGCTTTTAGCCCTATTAAAGTATTGAAAGGCACTTTCAGGGCAGGGCGACTGGCTTCCATTCCCAGGAAAGTATTGGTGGTTGTGCAGTTTACAGTTTCAGTTGCACTCATTATAGGTACTATCATTGTGTTCCAGCAAATTCAACACGCCAAAAACCGGCCTGTAGGGTATGCCAGAAATGGATTGATAACTGTTCCCTTAACACCTGAGCTAGACAAATATTACGAAGTAGCCAGGAATGAAATGATCGCAACCGGCGCTGTGGAGAATGTAGCACGGTCATCCTATTCGCCAGCCAATTTTAACCAAAACAATAGTATTGAGTGGGAAGGAAGAGATCCCAATCTGGTAATATTTTTCAGGGATGTGAATGTATCTCCGGAATTTGGGAAAACCATCGGCTGGACAATTTTACAGGGCCGTGATTTTTCAAAAGATCATCCAACAGATAATGGTGGTGCAACTATCATGAATGAAGCTGCTGCCAAAATTGTAGGGTTTAAAAATCCAATAGGGAGGACTATCAAATGGCAGGGGAAGGACCATACTATTATTGGGATTGTTAAGGACATGGTAACCCAAAATCCTTATGAGGAGATAGAGCCTGCCATCTTTTTTTGGGAAGGCTGGAATTCAAAACTCAATATCCGGCTGAAACCCGGCGTAGCAACTGCAACTGCATTGGCAAGTATTCAATCAGTATATACTAAATACAGTCCCAACTTCACGTTCAGCTACCGGTATGTAGTGGATGATTTTAACCTGAAGTTTACTGATGAGGATAAGATCGGCAAACTGGCCAGAATATTTGCCATACTTGCAATATTTATCTCCTGCCTTGGTTTATTTGGACTGGCTTCCTTTGTTGCCGAGCAGCGATCCAAAGAGATTGGAGTTCGCAAAGTGCTGGGGGCTTCAGTATTTAGTGTGTGGCGATTATTAACGCGTGAATTTCTATTGCTGGTGATTATTTCATTATTCATAGCTGTACCACTGGCATTGTATTATATGAGGGACTGGCTGAACAATTATACCTATAGAGTAACAATCTCCTGGTGGATATTCGCCATAGCCGGAGCTGGTGCTATTTTAGTTACCCTCATAACAGTGAGTTTCCAGGCTATTAGATCAGCGCTGATTAACCCGATTAAGACCTTGCGTACAGAATAAAACCTTCTTGGAAGGATATAGATCAGGTAACTGGTGAACTGATAAATTTTTGCCTCTATTTTTTATTCAGGTATTGAATTGCTTTCCCGATAAAAATATCGGCTTCTGATCCTGATTCATTTTTTCTCCAGTCTATAAATATCGAAGGAATATATTGTTCCCGTGGTAAACCATTTATATGGTATAATCTTTCAGCAGGAAAGGTGAAATGGATATGAGTTTCCGGCATTTCAAAGCTATAGACAGCGCCATTTAGACGTGCCAGTTCAGTACCAATGATTTTTGTATTCGGACGATTGAGCGCATCAAAGCCAATTACAATGCCTTCTGCAATGCTGCCAGTCCAATGATCACATAGGATTACCAGCGGCTTGCTATAATACTTTCCAGCCCTTGGCGATACAATTTCCTCCCAGCTCCTCTTAATACCAGTGCTTTTCTCCTCCGCGTAATATTCATGTTTCTGGTAGAAATGTTCTTTATTAATAAACCAGCCAAGGATAGCTCTTGCTACCGAAGTATTTCCCCCGCTTGGTGTTTCCCGCAGATCAAGAATGATGGATTTGGTGGAGGCAAATGATCGCATTACACTATCGAATACGGGGATCAGGTCGTTATCATAAAGGCAATCGTTTATCCGGATAAAGCCAGTATTGCCAATCTTTTTTGATTCGAGTTTTCCAGTGTATTTAATATGCTCCAGTTGCATTCCATTTTGATCAGGAAAATAATCCTTTGTAGAACCATTATACTTTAGAGTGAATTTGCGAAGATCATGGTGATTGCCTGCCAGAACAAGTCGAAGTGCAAAATTCTTCGCCTCTGCAGTAATTGGATTAACAGCTTTTGGCAGGAATGCTTCGATAGCAGTTGCTATTGGTATATTATTTACAGCAATGACTTCCATACCGGGTTTGATCCCAGCAGCCTGGGCTCCAAAATCTTGCCGGACCTCTGTAATGACTGGCTTCCTGTCCACAAATTCAGCCCAGACATCGGTGCCTGAAGGAACCAATCGTTGAGATTTGGTTGTATTTGTATTCAGGATGGCATGATGGTCATAAATCTCATAAAGACTTTTTTCCAGCAGGGTAACAAATTGATCCCGGGTGGTTACTGTATCTAATGCCGGCGTATAGATTTCTTTTACTTTGTCCCAGTTGGTTTGCTTTTTAGTGAAATAGCAATATTCCTCATTAATGGTGGTCAGGAAATAGGCGAAGTCTGTACGGAATTGTGCAGGAGTTTGCGAACAGGCTATTTTAGGAAGAAAATAAAAAAGTA
>JAJKIP010000173.1 GCA_021154405.1 Segetibacter sp.
AGAAAATTCAGGCCAACCTGTCCATTGCCGGTTCCGAATAGTCGGTCAAATTCCTCTGATGTTAAAGGGCTGGTATTTGGAGGCGCAAAGACAGTGGCACAACCAAAGCCACGAATAGTCTGATTATTCTCCGCCGTATTGATCGTAATCTCCGCTTCAATAACCTGGGGTGGCTGTGTTGTGCTCCCTCCGCCTGAATTATCTTTTTTGGAACAGGATATACTTAGCAGGAAGCAGGACAATAGCAATGGTATCCGCTTCAATTGGGCTACAGCAATTATGTATTTCATAAAATAAATGTATGGTTAGCTATCTAAATACAATGCAATTCCTTCTTATTTAGCTCTTATCTCAATTGTTGCCTTTTTCAAACCTTCAGCCATTGCAGTAACTCTAATTACCCCTGATCTTCCCTTCCCGGATCTTATAATGGCCAGTGCTAATCCTGAATAAGCTGCTCTGGCTTTTGAGGCAAAGGAAACCAGGTCTGCCGGATCACCATTATCGGTTGCCACTATTTCTCCCGGGCCTTCAATACTAAATGTGATCATATTGGTTGCGTCAGGCACTATCAGACCGTTCCTGTCTGCCACCTTAACTGTTATAAATGAAAGATCATTACCATCTGCTGCAATAGCATTCCTGTCCGCAGTAATCAATAACTGCTCAGCATTCCCTGTTGTCTGAATCGTTTTCTCAGCCCATCGCTTACCCTTTTTGTAAGCTATTACCTGTATTGTTCCCTGCGAATATTTTACACTATCCCATCTTATCCTGTATTCATATTCACCTTTCTTTTTTCTGCCAAGTGATATTCCGTTTAAAAATAACTCAGCTTCATCACCTGAAGTAAAAACATGAATAGGAGTAATTTGTCCTTCTCTGCCTGTCCAGTTCCAGTGTGGGAGGATATGCACCATGGGAAGATCAGGCCGCCACCGTGCCTGATATATATAATAACGGTCCTTGGGAAATCCAGCCAGATCAATGATACCTGAATAGGAACTCCGTGCATTATAATAAGGTGTTGGTTCACCCAGGTAATCCCAACCTGACCACACAAATTCCCCTGCAACAAATGGATGTTTATCCTGAGAAGAAAAGACTTTATCCGGAGATGCACCAAACTGGGCAGTATACAATTCATAACCACTTACCTGCTTTTTCCGGGGGTCACCGCCATTACTATCGCTTACTGGGGCACTTGTGCCTGTTGTTACAGGAAATAAATAAGTGCCGCGGCTACTTAATGTAGATGATGTTTCACTACTATAAATCAATTTATTTGGGAAGGCCTTCTGAAAAGCTGGGTATAAAGGTGATGTTCGAATGCCGCGAAGATGTGCATACGCAGGAGCATCACGAATGCCTTCTCCCTGGTAATTTAAACTCATGATATCCATTTCTTTTGGAAAAGGCATTTCGGGCTTTGCATAGTTCATGGATGCAGTGGCAGGTCTTGTATCATCTTCCTCTTTTACAATATCATGTAATTGTTTTGCCAATGCTGCACCTGCTTCAGCTGTATACTGTTCTCCCACCTCATTACCAAAACTCCAGGCAATGATGGATGGATGATTCCTGTCCCTTCGCATAAAAGATCTTATATCGGCTTCATGCCAGTCAGGAAAGATCAAATGAAAATCAAGCGGGGTTTTTCCACGTTCCCAGCAATCGAATATTTCATCAATTACTAATAATCCCATCCTGTCTGTCAATTCCAATAATTCCGGGGCTGGCGGATTATGTGCCATGCGAATGGCATTGCATCCCATTTGTTGCAGCATTTCCAATTGCCGTTCTGCAGCTCTTGTATTAAATGCAGCTCCCAATGCCCCGAGATCATGATGCTGGTTAACACCCTGGATCCGTACTGGTCTGCCATTGACAATTAATCCTTTTATTGGATCGAACTTAATAGAACGGATCCCGAATCGGGTTTCATATTCATCAATGAGCATCCCATTGGAGAATAATTTTGTAACAGCTACATAGAGACTCGGCTTTTGTATTGGAAGCGGTCCCCACAATAATGGATTTTTCAGGGTTAGTGATCTCTGATAATTATATGTCTGGCCTGCAATTACAGATATAGGAGACCGGGGAAAACTGGTTACCTTATTCTCTCTTTGACCACTTAACCGACCTGCTATATATATATCGGTTAGTATTTCAACTTTCTGATCAGCAGACGATTTGTTTTCAACGGTTACTTCCAAATTAATTTTTGCTGAACTGGCAGTCACATCTTTAGTGGTAATAAATGTTCCCCAATGGGCTACATGCACAGGATTTTCTTTCGTTAACCAGATACTTCTGTATAAACCTGATCCGGGATACCAGCGGGCAGAATTGGCTGGATTGTCTAACCGGATCGCTAACTGGTTATCACCTCCTGGGTTTACATAGGGAGTAAGATCAAGTCGGAATGAATTGTATCCATAAGGCCAACCTCCTGCCAGTTGACCATTCAGCCAAACCATTGCGTAAGACATTGCGCCGTCAATATCAAGGTAGATTGATTTGCCCTTATCGGTTGAAGCAATACTCAGTTTTCTCCTGTACCATGCAACTCCCTGGATCGGTAACCTCCCCATACCTCCTCCAACTATCGCATTAGCGCCATCATAAAATGGCCCTTTAATAGCCCAGTCATGTGGAAGATTCACCTGTTCCCATGTATTGTCATTGAAATTGTTTTGAACGAAAGGGAAATCTGCGCCCGGACTTCCTGCAGGACGGGTATGTCGTTTTGCGGTGTCTTTGATGAAATCATTGGCTGTTGGTAATATCCATGGCTTCAATACATCCTGTGATGAACTCACCGTTATTCCTTCTGTTGGCCTGCTATCTGCTACAATATTATCATTCCGGTCTGTAACCATAGGCCGCACATCATAGATCAGTTTATCGGGCTCTGCGGTATACCGCATGAATCGCCAGCCATCATTGATATTGATGCGTTCTTTGATTTTGGAAACAACCTGGCCGCTGGCCTCAGGAAAAAACAGCAAACTGCTTAATAAAAGCAGGCAACTGCTCAATAAGGAAAATCGCATGGTTATCATTGATTGAATACGCATGAAATAAGTTCCAGTTTCGAAATCGACGAGAATTAGTTAAATAAAAATTGAAAAAAAGGAGAGATGAGAACATCCCTCCTTGCTTAAACCTCTGTTTAAGTCTCAAAACGAAAAATCTTTATTACTGAGGTATATCGTACTTGTTGGCCCGCAATAGGCGGGCCGCCTGCTTATTCGGTTTATTTTATTAATACCCAGGGTTCTGATCAAGTTTTGCTTCTCTGTTTCTTTCAATCTCCTGCTGAGGAATTGGCCAAAGATTATACTTTGTGTTTGCCTGTGCTGCATAATAGGGATTACACATTACAACCCTGTCGTACCATTTTCCCAATCGCATTAAGGTAAGCATTCTTTTCTCCTCAAAGCCCAATTCCCTTATTCTTTCGTCCAGAATATAATCAATATTAACGTTAGCCGGTAATACCGGGCTTGCATTTGCCCGGGCACGTACTACATTGATATCCTGGGCAGCGAGGATTGTGTTATTCAAACCAAGATAAGCCTCCGCCCTGAGTAAGTATGTTTCTGCCAGCCTCATCATATATTCATCCCTGAATGTAAAAGCAGCCCCATCTTTTAAGGAATAAGGCCATTTACGATTTACGGGATCATACAATTCATTTGGATGCTGGTAAGGAGTGGTTGCTTTTGCCTGATACGGATAAAAAGCGCGACTGGGAACTCCGGAAACCAGGGTAACTCCATTTGAGCCTTTTGTACCTGCTGGTATATTTCCAAAATCAATATCGGTATTATACAATGGGCTATTGGGATTAGTAACCCTGAACTTTCTTACAAAGTTGTGATTTGCATTCCGGATATCATTATTGAAATCACTTGCCCATACGTTATTTATCATCCAGAGTGAAGGAGCCATAAATCCAACACCTCTGCCTCCAGAACTATAATCCCCGGCGGGCCACATAAAAGGGGCAATATTGTTTATTACTACATCACGTACCAGCGGCACATGCACCCTCTCCAGACAATATCCTCCAGCATTGGCGAAGCCCAGATTGGTAGCACCGGCACCTCCGGGTATATTCGCCTGAATTTGAATAACGAAGATTGCTTCCTTATTTCCTCCGGCTATCCTGTTTTGATTTCCTACACGAAACAGATCAGAATAAACATCTCCCGGATTGGTAGAAGCCATACTTCCAAAGCGGGAAGTCATCAATGCAACATTTGGAGTAGCAATCACAGCTGTTGCCGCATCAACCGCTTTTTGAAATTGACCATCGGCAATATACACTTCAGCCAGCAGGTGATTGGCAGCCTGAATGGAAACCTCTCCATCTTTGACTGCGGAAATTGCCGGCAAATTGGTAACACAATAAGTTAGGTCCTGTATAACCTGCGTTAATACTTCTTTTTTGGTAGCTCTTTTAAAATCAACTTTTGGTGAAGTAACTTCCTCAGTTTGCAAGGGAACACCGCCGAACAGATAAGCAAGGCTTCTGTATCCAACCGCTCTGAAGAATCGGGCTCTTGCCTCAAATAATTTTCTTTCTGCATCGGTCAGTTTTGAAGCGGGGATACGACTGACAACCGTATTGGCTTCGGAAATTATTTTATAAAGCCTTTGCCAATGTCCCAGCATAATACCCGAATTGGTGGCATAATTTGCCACAAGATTTGGCGTAGCGGCTGTTACATCAATTGCCATGTCTGTTCTATACTGGTATTCAAATACATTGTTATCATTCAATGTATAAAACTCCTCACGCAGTAACCTATAAAGGTTATTGATGGAAGCCTGGAAGTCTGCATTACTCTGAAAGGCGTTGGAGGTACTTAAAAAGTCAACCGGTACCTCATCCAAAAAATCTTTTTTACACGAGTTTCCGCCAATGATCAGGACGAGAAACAACAAATATGATAATATCTTTTTCATAATAATTTTTTTCTGGTTATCATTAGTAGTTGATATGAAGACCAACGGTATATCCCATAAGCACTGGTCTTCCGTCAGTGACGATACGACCCTGGTTCTCATTCGCGCCATTGTTGGTAGAAACTTCAGGATCCCATCCCTGCCAATCGGTCCAGGTTGCCAGGTTCTTGCCACTAACATATATACTAATGGACTGAGCTTTTACTTTTGAAAGTATTTTCGGAGAGAAACTATATCCCAGTGACACGTCCTGCAGCCTTATGAAGTCTCTGCTTTCATACATAGCTGGTTCTACTGTAGAATGTGTACCGGTAATTATTCTTGGATACTTGCCATTTGGGTTTCTGGGTGACCAGTAGTCTACCCCTTTCAGATCATTGTTCCGGATACTATTATCTTCCCGGAAGTAGAGGCGTACATTATTCTCGAGGTTTCCATTTTTACCACCTTGTACAGAATTAAGAAAAAAGCTGAGGGTAAATCCTTTGTATCCAAAGCTGTTATACCAGCTCATGCGATAAGCAGGTTCTCTTTTTCCAATAAATACCCTGTCATCAGAATTAATAGTTCCATTTTTATCCTTATCAAATACTTTAAGGCTACCTGTCTGGAATCCGGGAAGAAGCGTTTCACCCAGCTGATAAATACCCATTTGCTGATAATCGAAAATTTCCTGTATTGATTTTCCAATGAAAAGACCGCTAGAAACAATATCATCCTCTTTGCCGTCATTGTTGGCATCCACACCCGTAAGATGCTTTATCTTATTTGTATTACCCCAGATATTAAATGTTGATGTCCAGTTCCAATCTTTCTTTTCAATGATCTTCCCAGTAAGGCCTACTTCAAAACCCATATTATTGATCTTACCCAGGTTTGTTCTGAAAAGGTCAAACCCTGTTAGCGAAGGAACAGCTACACTGAATAACAGGTCGGTAGTGTTATTGTTATAATACTCCAGGTTACCGGATAACCGGTTTTTCAATAAGGTGAAATCAACGCCAAAGTTTAAACCTGCCGTCTTTTCCCATTTGAGATTATCATTTCCCAAAGTAGATACCTGTTGACCAAATGCTGTTTGAGAACCATCTCCATAAATATAGGACGCGTTTGTATTTACTGTAGCAATGGAAAAATAGCGGGTGGTCTGGTTACCTATCACACCATAGCCAGCCCTAAGCTTAAGAAAATTCACCCACTTTACACTTTGCATGAATTCTTCCCCTGTTATTACCCATCCAAGAGCAACCGATGGGAAAGTGGCATACTTGTAATTTTTGGCAAATCCAGAGAACCCATCACGGCGTATGGTAGCCGTCAAAAGATATCTGTCATCAAACTTATATGCTATTCTTCCCATCTGATAGTTAAGTGCTTCATCATACCCAGTGGTCGTGACATTTTTTGTATCTGCACCACCAATTCCATTATAACTCAGGTTCAGGCGCGAGAAACCAGTACCCTCAGCCAGCGTTCTTTCATTCTTTCTTTTGACAGCACCATATAAACCGGTAACGGTTATTCCATGTTTTCCAAAAGTCTTATTATAGGTAACGATATTATCAAAGGTGTAATCGTAATTGCTCTGGTTTTCCTTATAGGCGCGACCATTCTGATTGGCATCGAACCGGCTGGCATAATAGTGCTGATCATTTCTCAGGTTGTTCCCAAAATTCAACCGGTAATTCAACCCGCTGATAAAGGGAATATCAAGGTCTGAATATATATTGCCTACCCAATATTGATGCCTTTCATAATCATCCACGTAATAACTGGTCATAGGGCTACCCAAAACCGTATTAGTAGGACTCGGGATCACATTGCCCAATGAATCATAGGGCACCAGCAGAGGCGAAAAAATATTTATCAGGCCTATTCCTGGTTCACTGCCGTCCTGGTTAACAAAAGAACCAGATGATACCAAACCAACTCTCCACCAGTTAACAGGCTTTATTTCCAGGTTGGCGCGAATGCTTTTCCTGTTGAATTTATCGTTGATAATATATCCTTTTTGATTAACCACTGAACCAGACAACAGGTAGGTCACCCGGTCTCCACCACCTGATACACTAAGGCTGTTATCTATTATTGAACCGGTGTTGGTGGCTTCTTTCCACCAATCATAATTGTTGGGAAGAAGGGCAGTTCGGCCGGTAGTAGCCATTGAGGCATCCACTACATTCTCGATCTTGAAAGCAGGGTTAGGGTCTGTATAATTAGGGCCCAGGTAAGCCACGTTCCAAAATGCATCTCGTATTCCCTGCAGATAATCTTCCCTGTTTTTGGGTCGTAGATCATCGCCCCCTGAAGGAGTCTGGGTAGTATAGGAACTCGAAAATGATATTCTTGGTTTCTGATTGTATTTACCTTTTTTGGAGGTAATTAAAATTACACCATTGGCGCCCTGCGCTCCATATATAGCGGTGGCGCTCGCATCTTTCAGGATATCGATAGAAGCAATATCATCCGGGTTAATGGAGGATAGCGAATTGTTATACTGAATACCATCTACAATTATTACAGTGGCCTGGCTACCACTTATCGTTACCCTTCCCCGAATACTTATTGGTGGAGTTCCACCGGCAAAGGTTGAAAGGCCCACATTCAAACCCGGTACAGTACCCTGCAGGTACTGACCAATATTTGTATTCGGGGCGTTGGCCATGGTTTCCAGATTCACCCTGGCAACTGAACCTGTTACGTCAATTTTTTTCTGTGTGCCATAACCCACTACCACTACCTCACCCAGATCTCCACCTTTGGGGGAAAGCAGTACACTGATATTGTTACTATTACCAACTGTAACTTCCTGATCAACATAATTCACACTGGTAATTACAAGGGTAGCCCCCTTAGCGGCATTGATTGAAAAATGTCCATCATTATCGCTTGCGGTTGCTTCATTAGTTCCTTTAACAGTAACGGTAGCGCCAGAAACAGGCAGTCCCTGACCATCCGTTACTTTTCCGGCTACTGTTTTAGTTTGAGCAAATGCGGCTGTCGATAAGAAGAGTGAAAAGCCGAATACAATAAACATCGAAAGTTTCCTGACAAGGAGTTTTTTTAAATTCAAACTGGCTGTTCCATTTGACAAGCCAGGTCTCATTTTTTTCATTTTGCAAGTATTAAAGTTAGAGGTATAAGCTTCAGTGCTTTTTTCGCAGTCCGGATAATGTGTTCTCATTACCCTGTTATGGGAGGTTTAAGTATTTAGGTCCATAAGCAATAGATTTTGTTTGGTAAAAAGAGTCAGTTGCAGTTTGGGCTTACATAAGGTGAGATCAGAAAGCGTTTTATCTGAAATCCTTTGATGAATAGGCGTATGTGGGAAAGAAGGGGTTGAAATATGAAGGCTATCCCCGCAGAGCAAATGCAATCGCTGATACATGCAGTTATTTTTCGTTTGAGCAAACAATAGGTCCGGAATAAAATTCGGGGAAGCCCGGATATTAGGTTAGCACATATAGCTAATTTCCTGTTCGGAATGTTCAAACTGCTGTATAAATCAGGGAGATACTGTCAATCCGCGATTTGCCTGTCAACAAGGCATGGGGTTATCGCGGTTTACGTTTAAGATTAACGTATTCAGATGGGGAGAGGTTAAATTTTGCTTTAAACGCCCTTGCAAAATAATTAGGCGTGGCAAATCCCACTTCATATCCAATCTCGGAGATCTTCATATCTGTATTTTCCAATAGTGCAATTGCCTTGTTCAATTTGATGGTGCGGATAAATTCAACAGGGGTCTCGCCGGTGAGGGTCACGATTTTATTATATAGCGATCCCCGACTCATATATAAATGTTTACTCAACTCTTCTACCGAAAGATCGGGGTTATCTATATTGGCCTCTATAAATTGGGTGATCCTCAGCAGAAGCTTTTCATCATCCGATTTTGCTTCCACTTCCGGTGTCTCCATTTTAATTTGCCTGCTATAAGTAGTTTTCAGATTCTGGTTGAGGTTGAGCAGGTTCCTGATACGGGCATTTAATATCTCGAAATTGAAAGGTTTGGTCAGGTAATCATTGGCCCCTGTATTCAGACCCCTGAGCTGATTGGAATCACCGGTTAATGCTGTCAATAATATAATAGGTATATGGCTGGTGCGTTTGTCGGATCTGATCTTCTTACAAAGAACAATTCCGTCCATCTCAGGGATATTAATATCACTGACTATTACCTGCGGATGGGCCGATAATACTTTTTGCCATCCCTGTTTTCCATCTGCGGCTTCAACAATCTTATAATGGGTACCCAGGTTTTCAACGAGGTAGTTCCGGAAATCTTCATGGTCCTCAATAATCAGTACAGTTGGTTTTTCCAATTTGGATTGAGGTCCTGTTTCCAGTTTTTTTGTATCATTCGTCATCATTTCTGCGAGGGCAGCCTCATCAATGCTATGCTGAATAGGCTTACAGGGAAGCTGTACGGTAAAGCTGCTTCCTTTTCCATGAATGCTTTCCACATGAATACTGCCGCCATGCAGGTTCACGAATTCTCTTGTTATGGAAAGACCGATGCCACTGCCTTGGTTAAGAATAGTAGTACTGGCATCTCCCTGGAAGAATCGTTCAAAAATCTTTTCCTGAATTTCACTTGTCATTCCTATTCCAGAATCAGCAATGGTGATCTTTATGCCAGCATCAAAATCCTGATCCATGCTCAGCCAGACCTTTCCATCAGCTGGTGTAAATTTAAATGCATTGGACAGGAGGTTAAATAAGATCCGCTCCAGTTTATCCCGATCGAAAGAGGTATAATAATGGCTGAGCGTACTGGTAAAGGTGAAATTGACCTGTTTGCGGTCTGAGACATCCTTGAATGAATCTCCCACTTCTTTTACAAAAGCCACAAGGTCCCCTTCAGCAAGATTTAATTTCAATTCACTTTCCTCCAGCTTCCGGAAATCAAGTAATTGATTGACCAGGTTTAATAACCTTCTTGCATTTCTCCTGATGCGGCTGAGCTGATCCAGCTTCTTATCATTGCTTTCATGCTGCAACAGATTTTCCGTAGGCCCTACTATAAGGGAAATGGGTGTACGGAATTCATGACTTAAATTGGTAAGGAACTTTATTCGGACCTGGTCAAATTCATGCTTTCGTTCAGCTTCTTTTCTTTCCTGCTCCAGCAACTGTTTAACCTGCAATCGTTCCTGCTCCAGGGCAAACTGGTTTTTCAATTTTTGTATTCCCCGGTATCTCACAGCCCAAAGCACGAGTGCAAACGACAATACATATAATATATAGGCATAGCTGGTGCGCCACCAGGGCGGACTTACATATATGGAAATGGTGGATTCTGGTGTGGCCCACAAACCGTCATCGCTTCTTGCCTTTAAACGGAAGGTATATTTTCCGGGGTCAAGATTGGTATAGACAGCAGTTTTTGACGAACCCACCTCGTTCCAGTCTTTATCGAATCCGTCCAGTTTATAAGAATAACGGCTTTCCCTTGGAGCAGTAAAGTTTAATGCAATAAAGTCCAGTGAAAAATTCTGACGGTGGTTCAGCCGGATCTCTTTGGTAACGGCAATATCTTCTTTAATGGGTGATTTTTCACCCGGTATTACCGAACGATTGGATATTTTCAGATCAGTAAAGACCAGTTCAGGCACATTCCTGTTTGAATTAAGGGATCGGGGATTGAAAAAATTAAAGCCCTCCAGACCACCAAAGAACATTTCACCGGATGAAGTTTTCAGGCCCGCACCCAAATTATAAGGGCTTTGCTGCAACCCATTATAATAAGCGTAATTTTTGAACCGCTTTAACAGGGGATCAAAACTGCTAATGCCTTTATTGGTACTCAGCCAAAGCCTGCCGGCGTCATCCTCAAGGATTTTATGAACCACACCATTGGAAAGTCCATCCTGCTCTGAGTAAACCGTAAACTTTTTGGTGTTATTGTCATATAAACATAATCCGCCACCTGCCACACCTGCCCACATATTCCCATTACGGTCTGAATGGAGACTTATTACTGCATTTAATGGCAGATTACTGTTTGCAGGATTGAGTTGCTGATAAGTTTTATTCCAGGGATCATAAATGGCAATTCCGGAACCACTGGACCCAATCCACATATTACCAAACCTGTCCTCTTCAATGGCACGGATAAATCCGTTCAGGGGTAGTGTTCCGCCTTTGATCTTATCCGGGACAAGCCGATGGAATTTTGCTTCAATTGGGTCATATATATCAATGCCAAAGCCATTAGTGCCTACCCATACATTTCCCTTACTGTCCTTCTTTATGCAAAAGATGTCATTATTCGATAAGTTATCTGGCCCCTCACCTTCCAAATAATGTTTGATCTTTCCCGACACCATATTTAATACATACAGGCCATCCTGATAAGTACCTATCCAAATTTCATTGCCTGCACGTTCCATAACCAATATGGATTGCGCTTTATTACCAGCAGTACTCAATACCGGATGATCAAACAAACCTGTTTGCCGGTGAAACAAATTAAGTCCGCCTCCGTCTGTACCGATGTAAATGTTTCCATTCAGACTTTCCGCGAAAGAAGTTACAGTTGCATAATTTAACCCGTGGGGATCAAATGGGTTGCTTTGCCTGAGCTCAAAAAAAGCAAGGTTTTTATCATATTTATTTATACCGGACTGTAAAGTGCCAAACCAGTAAATACCGTCTTTATCTATGAATATGCTGCTGACTGATTTTCCATTAAAACAATATTTATTCCTGCGGTCCACCTTAATGCGAACAGCTTTTGCTGTCTGTGGGTCAAAAATATTAAGCCCATTATCGGTTCCTACCCATAATTGGCCGCTATTGTCAACGGCGATGGAATGAACACGATTGTTACTTATTGTATTGATATCATCTGCACTATAATGGTAATTGGAAAAACTTTTCCCATCCGGATGAATAACTGCCAGTCCGTTATCCTGTGTGCCAAGCCATATATTGCCTTTATTGTCTTCAGCTATTGAACGTATGATATTGTCAGGAAGAGAATTGGGATCATCCTTGTCAGGAAGGAACCGCTTAAAACTATTTGTTTCTTCGATGAATAGATGTAAGCCGGCAATGGTACCCAACCATAACCGGTGCCTGCTGTCTTCGAAAAGACTGATAATACAGTTCGAATTAAGCTGGTTGTCCTGTGCCTGGTCAGCTATATAGGATTTTATATTCCCGGTTTTAGGGTCCAGTAAAAACAGTCCATTATACGTTCCCGCCCAAACTCTTCCCTTATGATCAATGCAAAGCGAACGAACTGCGCCCCGCTTTGAAAAATCATAATTTATGAAAGAATTCTTTGCATGATTGTAGCGACTAAGGGTATTGTTTGAACCAAGCCATATATCGCCCTGGCTGTCTTCCTTCATTGACATCACGGAACCCGCTCCAAGCGAGGAACTATCTGAAGGATTATGGCGGTAAACTGTAAAGTTCACCCCGTCAAACCTGTTCAAACCATCATCAGTGGCGAACCACATATATCCATAGCGATCTTTAATTATTGCATTTACCGTATTGGAGGAGAGTCCATTCTTGCTACTGAAATTAATGAAACTGAGATCACTGTATTGGGCAGAAGAATTCTGCAACAGCAATAACATTACAAATGTGGCCAATAAGGTGGTATACCTCATATAAGGGTTGAGAGTCAGCAAGTTTACTCAAAAAAGACCTCAGCAATAGCAATTTAAATTAAATAAACAGAAACCTGAAGAAGCAGGATTCAGGTCTTATAGGGAATTTTTAGTCCCTATTGGGTTCCTGAGTAGGCTTGCTTTTCTTAAACTTTAACCAGGTTACCTGTGATATGAAATCGGTTTCGTAAATAAAGTTTGCTCATTTAATGTAGAAGATTGAAAAATCGCCCATATTGGCTGTTTAACTATTGCATCAGCCTGTGCCAGTAAATCAAAATCACCTCATAGCCTCGAAACCACCGTATCAGCGGCTACAGTCATTGGATGCATTACGTGGCTTTGACATGTTCTGGATAATTTGCGGGGAAGGGATCTTTCATGGCATTGCTTCTGTTATAAAAGAAAAGTATTCCCTCCAGCAAAGCACCGTGGATTGGCAAATCACGATTAACAGGGATGTAGGGCCAATAGAAAAATTATTCCTTTTAATAAGTAACCAGTTGCACCACAGTGTATGGAACGGGTTTACATTTTATGATTTAATATTCCCACTATTCATATTTATTGCGGGAATTAGCATGCCATTCTCCTTTAACAGGCAGTTGGATCAGGCACAGGATAAAAAGGCAACCAAAAAAAGGATTTATCGATCACTCCTTAAACGAACCCTTATCCTGATCCTGGCAGGTATGGTAGTAAATGGTGCATTGAAGTTTAATGGCTATGAAAATACCCGGTTTGCAAGTGTACTCGGAAGAATTGCACTCAGCTGTTTTATTGCTGCCACTATTCTTCTAAACTTTAAATTGAGGGAGCAAATCATTATATTTTTTATACTACTGTTTGGCTACTGGGCAGCAATGATGCTGATACCAGTACCTGGTTATGGAGCGGGCTTATTAACACCTGAAGGAAATTTAGCAGCATTTGTAGATCGGGCTATGCTGCCCGGAAAATTGCACCGTGGTGTATACGACCCGGAAGGGTTATTATCCACTATTCCTGCTATAGGTTCGGCGATGTTAGGAGTCTTTACAGGGCAATTTCTATATAGTCTTCCCAAAGAAAAAAGGAATTCAGGAACCGCACTCATTTTACTTTCTTCAGGGATTATCTTAATTGCTGCTGGATGGCTATGGGGATTGGCTTTCCCAATTAATAAAAACCTGTGGACCAGTTCTTATGTCCTATATGCAGGCGGCTGGAGTTTATTGCTTTTTGCCATGTTCTATTGGATAATTGATATTGCGGGATATAAAAAATGGAGTTTACCTTTTGTGTGGATTGGCACCAATTCAATTCTTATTTATATGGCAGCCCATGGAGTTGTCAATTTTGAGTATACTTCCAATTTTTTATTCGGAGGATTAATTAACCATGTAAATGAAGCCTGGCATCCGGCTTTGCTGTGGACAGGTGTTTTGATTATCCAGTTAGCTGCACTATATTTTCTGTACAAAAAGAAATGGTTCTTAAAACTGTAAGTAAATCCTGAAGTTATTTAACCCTCATCACCTTTGTCAAGGCTTGTTAACCATCAGTGAGGCAATTTCTCTCTAAAATACCCATATGCCCAGGTGCCAGCAATTGCACTTAATAATGTAACGGCAATTACAGTAGCACCTGAGCCAATTTGTGCAAACAGGGGGCCCGGGCATGCACCGGTTATTGCCCATCCCAAACCAAATAGCAATCCTCCAATGACCTGGCCCTTGCTAAAGGGCTTTCTATGGAATTCAATCTTTTCTCCGGAAATAGTTTTGATATTGAATCTTTTGATCAGCCACACAAAAATGGCAGCTACTATAATTGCACTACCAATCACGCCATACATGTGAAAGGACTGCAGGTGAAACATTTCCTGGATGCGAAACCAGCTGACCACTTCCGATTTTATCAATACAATTCCAAAAGCTGTTCCTGCAACGGTGTATCTGAGACACTGATACCATTTGTCTGTAAGTTTACTCTCATTTATACCCGCTTCATCCAGTGAACGAACTTCAAAATCTGTATTTATAGTATGCATTTTTATTTAGTATTAAAGTGACAGGATATAAGGCA